>CALDQF010000239.1 GCA_937911845.1 uncultured Phycisphaera sp.
CAATGGCCGCTTACCGGCAACTTGAGCACTTCGTCGAAGGGCCCAGCAACCAACTGGCCTATCGGTCGGTGTGTCGACTGCTGGAAGACCCTCAACATGCCTCCCCCATGTCACCCTTGTTCTTGCACGGCGATTGCGGCGTTGGCAAAACCCACCTGCTGCAAGGGGCAGTGCGGGCCGCTTCCACTCAATTTAGTCGAATCCGGTACTACTCCGCTGAGCAGTTCACAAACGAATACATCCGGGCCGTTCGCGAACACGATTTGGAACGCTTCCGACAACAGTTGCGAACTCTGGATCTCTTGGCCATCGATGACGTTCACTTCTTCTCACACAAAGAAGGCACGCAAAACGAGTTCCTCCATATGTTGGACGCTTGCCTGCTCCACGGCACCAAGCTGTTGCTGGCTGGAGATGGACACCCCAATCGCTTCAAGGCTTTTTCACGAGCGTTGAGTTCTCGGTGCGTCTCGGGAATGGTGGTGCACATCGAATCACCAGACGTGAACACCCGTTTGGCCATCGTGAATCACTTGGCAAGTCGCCGCGGGTTGAGTCTCGAGCCCGCCGCGGCCGAATTGGTGGTAGAACGGACCCTCGGTACGGTTCGAGAACTCGAAGGAGCACTTACCCGCCTTGATGCCATGGCCCGGCTGGAAGGCACGGGCGAGACCATCGGCTTGCAATTGGTCACCCGAACGCTCGGCGCGGCCGCCGCGCCCCGACCTGTTCGCCCGGCCGATGTCGTCAATGCGGTGTGCGAGGCCCTGAACATCCCCCGCCACGAACTTCTTGGCAACAGCCGGCACCGACGCATTACGCTGGCTCGAGGGGTCTCGGCCTACCTGCTGCGTGACCTCACCACGTTGTCGTGGCCAGAAATTGCGCACCAACTGGGTCGGGAACGTCACTCCACAGTTCACGGCGCGGCCAAACGTATCACCAAAGCTCTGGAGCTCGACGAGTCCACTCAGTCTCTTCCCGAGCAAGGCGAAGTCCCCATGCGGCTCTTGATCGACCGGGTGCGTCGCAGCGCGTTGCAGGCTGAACGTCGATGACCAACGCCATTCCATTGGCCAAACCCAGTTTGAGCGAAGCCGAACGTCAAGCGGTTTTGGATGTGTTGCAATCCCCAGTATTGGCGAGCGGGCCTCGGGTCGAAGAGTTTGCCAAATCGATCGCTGAACTCTCCCAGCGAAGCTATGGGATCCCGTGTTCTTCAGGAACTGCTGGGCTCACCTTGGTCCTCGCCGCCCTTGGCATTGGAGCCGGAGACAAGGTGGTAGTGCCAGCATTTGGTTTTGTGGCTATGGCCAACGCAGTCTGGTCGTTGGGGGCAACACCTCTGTTCGCAGATTGCGATCCACGGACCCTGAATATGGACCAAGGTTCGGTCGCCACATTGCTGGAATTGAAGCCTCGAGCCGTCTTGGCTGCCGAAACCTTTGGCAACCCGGCAGGTATGCCCGAACTGGAAGCGCTGTGCGCGGCGCATGAAATCCCCCTGATCGAAGATGCCTGTGAAGGAATCGGGGGACGGATTTCCGCCCGGCCTGTGGGGGGGTTTGGTCGGGCTTCAGTCTTTGGCTTTTATCCCAACAAACAGATCACCACCGGTGAAGGTGGAGTGGTCGTCACGGATGACACCAGGCTGGCTGAACGTTGCCGTTCCTTGGCCAACCACGGCCGGGGAGAAGATGGATCAACGTTCGTCCGTCCGGGATGGAATTTTCGTCTCGACGAAATGTCAGGCGCGTTGGGAAATGCGCAACTTTTACGACTGGATGAAATTCTTGATCAACGTGAAGCAGTGGCTGCACAATACACCGCCCAACTTTCAGGAAACGTTGAACTTATTCTTCCAAGCGTTGAGACGGCCAGTCGACCATCTTGGTTTGCGTATTGTGTTCGTCTCACCGGACGATGGAACGCCACCGTTCGGGACGAAGTCATCCAAGCCATGGCCGGCCACGAAATCTCGTGTGCCAAATACTTCCCATCCATCCCTCAGACCCCAGCTTGGCAAGGCCGCTGTGAGCCCAACGCGTGCGACACCCCCGTGGCCAACTCAATCTCCGGACGCACCATTGCTCTTCCTTTCTATGCCGGACTTTCCAGCCGCGAAATTGATCTGGTGTGCCAATCGCTCGAGCTGATGATTGAGCGAGCGACCTTTCGGCACCGAGCATCACCAACCGATCAAATCGACGGTCTTGAACCCAGTTGAAGAGAAGCGAGCGAATGAACCTGACGGTTTATCGACCGATCAGGAGGAGTTGTTCCATGAGTTCATCGGTGGTCGTGATGACACGAGAGGCCGCGCTGTACCCGGTCTGGGCCAAAATCATGTCGATGAATTCCTGAGAAAGATCCACATTGGACAACTCCAAGGAACCGCCAAGCAGGCGCCCGTTCCCGAAGTCAAGCGGACGACCAACCAAAGGTTCTCCAGAGTTTGGCCCGACCCCAAAGAAGCCGCCACCTTGATCAACCAAGCCGCCGTTGTTTGAGAATCGGGCCAAGGCAATGGCTCCCAACTCACGCGTCAGCCCGTTGGTGAATGCACCCAAAATGGTGCCATCTTCCGCAACCGACCAGTTGGCCAAAGTGCCCAGAGCCGAACCGTCTTGGCTGACCGCGGCCAGCGAACTGACGGAAGAAGCAAAGGCGGAAAGTTCTCCTTGCTCGTCGCCACCAAACTCAATGGTGATATCCAGCGGTGAATCTGCTCCGTTG
>CALDQF010000240.1 GCA_937911845.1 uncultured Phycisphaera sp.
CCCACGCATCAAGGTCCCCATCATGATCAAGATCGCTAAGAGAAAGGCTGAAGCTGTAGTTGTCTCCAAGCAACTGGCCTGAGTTGTTAAAGAATCCGTTTCCCGAGTTCGTCCAAACCACATTCGGTTGACCGGAGTAGTTGGCAACAAACGCGTCAAGGTCACCGTCACCATCAATGTCTCCAAGGTCAACCGAGAAGCTCGCGTTGATTCCGAGTGACTGTCCAGAGTTCAGGAAAATGCCATTCCCTTGGTTCATCCAAACCGTGTTGCCCTCATCTTCGTTGGCGACCCATGCGTCCAAGTCCCCGTCACCATCAAGGTCACCCAAGTCAACTCCGTAACTGAAACTGGAACCAAGTGGCTGTCCGGAATGCACAAACCTGCCGTCTCCCAAGTTGAGCCAGATGGCATCTGGTTCACCCAAACCATTTGCGGACCATCCATCCACATCCCCGTCACCGTCAAGGTCACCCAATGAAATTGCATTTGTTCTGTTATTTCCCAGAGATTGGCCGGAGTCCGTGAAGACACCCAAACCATCGTTGAGCCAAACAGAATTGGGTGCGTTGTAATTGGCCACCCAAGCGTCTAGGTCACCATCATTGTCCAAGTCATCCAATGCGACATCAAAGCTGTCTCGATTACCAAGGGACTGTCCAGATTCGGAAAAAGTGCCCTGTCCATTATTGAAATAGATGATGTTTGGCCCCAAGTAGTTGGCGACAAAGGCGTCTAAATCTCCATCTCCGTCTAAATCTCCAAGCGAGACCGAAGCGCTGTAGGCGTTGCCGAGGGTTTGTCCTGATTGGGTGAACATGAATGTCAACTGGCCCCCTTGGCCAGCACCTTTTACCAAAGAAATGAGTATAAAAATCAGTGGCATCTTGGTTTTCCTTAAGGCGGATTGAAGTTACGTTCATCAATCTTACTCTTCACGATACCCCAATCAAATCCCTTGATTTTTCCGAAGTCGGGTCCGCGTTTGTACCGGTAAGCCCTTTGCATTCATAAGAACAGAAGCCTTGGTAGAACCAAGACCTCTGGAAGTACCACGTTATGTGTGAGTGTTTACGGGCAAGCGCCCCGGGCATTGAGGATGATCAAGACATCGGAGAATCCAATGATCCCGTCACCATCAATATCGGCGGGTCAGTTTTTTGAAACGATCCGCGCGACGTGTTGTTCTTCGGTCAATAAAAACAAACGATGTTGCAGAAGGCAGACAGGGGAAACGGTTTCAATTCGAAAAATGACTTTTCGCCGTGTCAATTTGGGTTATTTGTTCTCTTAGTCTTTTGAATCTTTAGTTCCTGTAATCCTGCGACTCTTCGCTCGGGTTTGAAGAAACCTGCATTTCGGGTTTGATGACCATCGGTGAAACCGGTGGATAAATCATTCGGTCGCGGGTAAAATTTAACGCAATACGAGCGGGTAATGCCGCCACAACTGAAAGCTTACGACCATGAAAACCATGAATGCCGATTCTCGCCCGAAGCCCAAAGTGGTTGTAGTCGGGGGGGGATTTGGCGGGATTTCCTGCGTCCGAAGACTGGCCAGAGCGCCAGTAGATATCACCCTTTTTGATCGAAGTAATCACACCTTGTTCCAGCCACTCCTTTATCAAGTTGCTACAGGTGTGTTGGACGATAGTTCTATTGCTGCCCCATTACGAAGAGTCTTGTCTCACCAAAAGAACTTGAATGTTGTGAAGTCAGAAGTCAAAGAATTTGACTTTCAAAGAAATCTCGTGATCTCGGATGAGTTGGAAGTCCCCTGGGACCATCTGGTGATTGCCGCTGGCGTCCAAACAAATTACTTCGGAAATGATTGGGAAAAGTTTGCTCCCGGTTTAAAAACTTTAGAAGACGCACACGATGTTCGAGCGCGAGTTTTAGAGGCATTCGAGCAGGCCGAACTTTTTAGAGTTCGAGGTGACCTCAAGTCAGTTTCTGAGTGCCTTACTTTCGTAGTGGTGGGTGCGGGCGCTACCGGCGTTGAAGTATCAGGAGCAATTAAGCAGCTTGCCGTCGATCGGTTGGCTCGGGAATTTCACAATTTGGATGTCTCCTCAGCGCGCGTCATCTTGGTCGAGGGGGGTGAACGTGTGCTTTCTAGTATGTCCACTCGGTCTTCAAAATTTGCCGAAAAAACACTCCGCCGTTACGGCATTGAAATTCGTAAAAACACCAAAGTGACCTCTGTCAATGATGAGGGGGTCTCTTTGTTGTCCGATGAGGGGTCTGACTTTATCCCGGCAAAAACTGTTGTTTGGGGGGCAGGCGTGAAAGCAAGTCCTATTGCAAAAACAGTGGCTGTGGGTCTTGGAATAGAAACCTCCCCATTTGGAACCATCGTGGTTGGTGGTGATCTTTCAATACCAACGCGGCCGGATATTCGGGTAATTGGGGACATTGCTTACGTGTCCCAGTCAGATGGAACCACCGTGCCTGGGGTGGCACAGGGGGCGATTCAAATGGGCTCATACGTGGGCGATGCTTTGAGGGATATTTTCCAAGGTCGTAAGCGTCAACGAGGCGCATTTGAATATCGAGACAAGGGCTCCTTGGCGACAATCGGCCGTGGTCAAGCTGTCATGGACGTGGGTCGTTTTCATATTGCCGGCTTCTTTGGATGGGTTGTGTGGGCCATCGTTCATATTTGGTTCTTAATCAACTTCAGAAGTCGACTGATGGCAATGGCCGCCTGGGTCTGGGCTTATGTGGTTCAAGATGGTGTCAATGAATTGATTACGAAGAAGACTTCAGGTCGATTCCGACTTCGCAAGAGCCAAGTAAATCTCAAATCTTCTTAGAACGTCTGTGGTTCACAGGGCTATTGTGGTCCGGTTGGACTTTTTCGGTACAGGGTGATCCAACAGCGATAGAAACCGTTCAAAAAAGCTCAGGTTTGGAATGCCATTCCGCTTTATTTGGGCAAGTTCTTTCGGTGAGCTTACGAGCCGCAGGCAATTCAAAAAACCAAATCTATGGCCCCTAGTGTTAAAGGCAGTTAATGATTAACTCTTTTGCATTTATACGACACAAAAAGTTTGCACCATGCCAAAAAGTAAGTTCCTAAAAAATATCGATGAACTCATTGCGAACACAATGAATTTCGTTGGACCAGTTTTGCTCCAGTATTCAGTAGCTGTTATTTTTATCTGGTTTGGGATGCTTAAGGTCGTTCAGATGAGCCCGGCCCAAGAGTTGGTTGAGAACACGGTTTACTGGTTTAGCAATCCGCCGAAATTTGTTGTTTTTCTGGGCTTTTGGGAAGTGCTGATCGGGCTCACTATTTGCATTCGTCCTCTCATCCGTCTGTCGCTGTTTTTACTGTTCTTGCAAATGCCGGGTACTTTTTTACCCTTGATCCTTTTGCCTGACGTTTGCTTTTCAAACTTTCCACTTGGCCTCACGCTCGAGGGTCAGTACATCGTAAAAAATTTAGTGCTGATCTCGGCCGCAATTGTAGTTGGAGGTTCAGTCCGTTCGAAAGGTGTACCACCAATTTTTGAGTTGTCCTTGGGTTTTAGAAGTCAAAGCGAATAGCCACTGACAACCCGAAGTTCACTAATCTAATTTCATGATCTCGAACTACTTCATCGCCTCAATTATCTTGGTCTTCGCACCAAACCTTTATGGACAATCAGATTTTTCTCTGACATCAATGTCTTGGGAAGTCAATAACGAGATCCGAACCGCTTTGGTTCATCTGCCGAAATTGAAAAAGAAAGTGGATGCCCCGTTGGTTTTTGTATGGCACGGGCACGGTGGAAAATCACAAGGAGCAGTTCGTCAGTTTCAGATCCACAAAGAGTGGCCCAAGGCCATTGTTGTTTACCCTCAGGGACTTCCAACGCCAGGCAAACTTACCGACCCGGAAGGATTGCGTTCCGGGTGGAACTCAGGCGGTCCGGCCGAGACTAACCGTGACCTCCAATTCTTTGATGTCATGCTTGAAGATTTAATCAGCCAAGGCATTGTTGACATTGAAATGGTGTACTCCACCGGTCATTCCAATGGCGGGGGATTCACGTACAACCTTCTCGTAGAACGCGGAAAACAATTGGCCGCCATCGCCCCTTCTTCTTCGGCTTCCTCTCGTCATCGAGGACGCGCGTTCCCCAAAATTCCAATCTTCCACTTGGCCGGAAGGAACGACCGACTGGTCAAAATGGAATGGCAACAGGCCACCATTACCTATCTTCAACGTCTCTACGACTGCGGATCTCCGAAACAATGGGGTGGGCGTTCTGATTGCACGGAGTACTCATCTGAGGCTGGAAATACTCTGGTGACCTATGTGCACGACGGGACGCACAAAATGCCGACTGATGCCGGTGAGTTGATCGCGCAATTTTTCCAAGAACACGCTGAGGCCCTGCTTCTGCGTAGGAGCCCGGCTGAGGAATTGAATATTGATTCCAGTCATAACCGTGATGACTTGTCTGGAGTACCAGCCCTTTATGAACTTCGCACATACACCGCGGCCGAGGGCAAGTTGGAGGCCTTAGAGTCTCGTTTTCGTAAGCACACGTTGGGTCTTTTTGAGCGTCATGGCATCAAAAATATTGCCTACTGGAAACCCCTGGATATCCCAAACACCTTGGTATATCTGGTTGGTCATCGAGACCGCGATTCAGCGAGAAAATCCTGGCGCCTTTTTGGGAAGGATCCTGAGTGGAGAAGCGTCTTCAGAAAATCTCGTATTGAGGGGCCACTCGTGGTGAACATTGAGTCCGTCTTTCTTCAATTGACCGACTACTCGCCCCTGCCTTGAGGATTGGTGCCCTGCCGTAAGCATGTTGCGACACGAATCACATCAACAATCAGTTGGGATGATTGGCTCGGATTTGTTGTTTCCTGAGTTGAACACACTCTGTTTCTTGGCAAGACCACACTCCATCGTTTGTCGATCTGGTCGGAATCTAGGCCGGTGTTTGGAGGGAGGACGCATGAGTCTCCTGTCTTGGTCGAATTGATAATCCGTTGGCGACAGTGGTGCCAAGCACAGCTTTGTTTGCTAAGATTCGGCGATTTTTGCACCGAAAGGCTGTTTTGAAAGAAAAAAAATATCGGTCCCAAGTTTCTAACGTCCTGATTGTTGGTTCGGGGGGGGCCGGCCTTCGGGCCGCCATCGCGGCCCACGAAGCAGGTGCCGACGTTCGGATTTTGGGGAAAAGGATTCGAAATGATGCCCACACCGTCTTGGCGGCTGGAGGCATCAATGCGGCGTTGGCCAATGTTGACCCTGAAGACACTTGGGAGCAACATTTTGTTGATACCTATGAAGAGGGATACCACATCGCTGACCCCCGGGCCGTAGAGCTTTTGGTTCAGGAGGCCCCAGATCGTGTGCTTGAGATCGATTCCTGGGGGGCTCCTTTTGCAAAAACAAAAGACGGTCATTTGGACCAAAGGTATTTCGGTGCCCACCGGTACCGAAGAACTTGTTATGCCGGCGACTACACCGGGCGGGCGGTTCTGAACGCCTTGACCCGTAAGGTTCTCGACCTTGGTATTGAGATTGTCGACATGCAATATGTATCAAAGCTTCTCGTTGACACAACAAATGGGACACCAGAATGCTTTGGTGCATTGGCTTTTGACATCAACAGTGGAAAGCGGACCGCCTATCTGGCCGACTCGGTTGTGCTCGCCGCAGGAGGACACACTCGAATTTGGCGTATCAGTTCATCTCGTAGAGATGAAAACACAGGTGACGCCATGCGTCTTGCCTTGCAGGCAGGATGCCAACTGGGGGACATGGAGCTGGTGCAATTCCACCCCACCGGGATGGTGGCGCCTGAAGAGCTTGCCGGAACTTTGGTGACCGAAGCAGTACGGGGTGAAGGCGGTCACCTGTTGAATTCGAAAGGCGAGCGATACATGTACAACTATGACCCCAAGCGAGCCGAACTCTCCACGCGAGACCGAGTTGCGCTGGCAAACTTTACGGAAATTATGGAGGGACGGGGAACCGATCGGGGCGGGGTGCTTCTGGATATTTCGCACAAAAGCAAAGAGCACATTCTTGAAAAGTTGCCCCGGATGTATCGGCAATTTATGGAATCTCAGATGTTAGACATCTCCAAAACCCCCATGGAGGTTGCGCCGACCGCTCACTATTCCATGGGTGGTGTTGTTGTGGAGCCTGACTCTCACGCAACGCGTGTCAAGGGTCTCTTTGCGGCTGGAGAATGTACGACGGGGGTACATGGTGCCAATCGTTTGGGCGGCAATTCACTGGCCGAAATCTTGGTTTTTGGAAAGCGGGCGGGGGAGCATGCTGCGTTGTATTCAGACAACTTAGAACTGCCCAAGAGAAGTCGAAATGTTATTGCGGATGCTTCCGACGAATTGGACCGACTGACCAGCAAGGGGGAGGAGCTCGCTCGTCCGATGCAGAGATCTGTTCGCAACACGATGTGGAAAAAATGCGGAGTTCTCCGAGACGAATCATCCCTCCAAGAAGGTATCTCTGAGATACAGCAACTCAAGGAGGCATCCCAAAACGTTGATGTTCGTCCGAGTGCCGAAGGGTACGGAGATCTGGCATTGGCTCTGGATCTATTGGGTTCACTCGACAGTGCAGAAGCAACACTTCGCTGTGCCGTGGAGAGAAAAGAAAGCCGGGGTTCCCACCAGAGGTCGGATTATCCAGAGACCAGTGCTGAGCAAAGAGTGAACTACGTTATTTCTTTTAACGATGCTGGGAATCAATGTGTTGAGTCGCATCCAGTACCACCTGTGCCAGAGAGACTGCAAGACCACTTCATGGAGTATTCAGAACCATCTGTAGATGGTCGGCTGCTTGAGTAGGCGGCACAAATTTTGATCATGGATAGTCTTGAGACAGTGATGAAACATCTGGCCTGGGCCTGTCTTCCCGCGCATCTGTTGTTGAACCGAGATAGATAATCCCAGCCACTTTTTCGTCTGATTTGACTTTCATTTCGTTTAAGAACACCGGGTCCTTGGCGACTTTTCCGGTGAGCCAAACGCCACCGTATCCATATGCATTTGCGGCATGAAGAAGGTTCATGCAGGCAGCACCTACACTTAAATCTTGCTCGTAGCGGGTAATTTTTTCATGGGGCTTGTTGCAGCCGATTACCACCACCAAACAAGGTGTGTCAAAAAATATTTGCGGTCGATCTGTCCCAGAAGTTGGGTTTGGGTGAAATGAGTCTTGAACTTTTCTTTCGAGCGCTTGCACAGCGGACGACCGAACGATCACAAATCGCCACGGCGTGAGATTGCCGTAGTCTGGCGTTCTGCACGCGAGCTTGAGTATTTCATGCAAATGCTCGGTGCTTGGGCCGGGCCCTTTGAGACTTCGTTTGCTTGCAGACCGCCTCGTGCCAAAATACGACTGCAGGTTGATTTCTTGGGATTTGCTCATCTCATCGAAGCGTAATTGATTGGTGCGCGATTGGAATCATTTGACCGACACCCAAGGTTCAAATTCAGAATGGACACAGTGGAAATGCGGTCTCAGATCCAGGCCAATTCTTTGGAGGCACAGTTCAAAATATCGATCGGTCAGGCTGGTCAATGGCTCAGAGGTGCTTTCTTCAGCGTTTCCCTCATCGCCTCAAACTGATAACATTTTGCACCTATGAACCCATCACATTCTTTGAGCACATTTGCATTTTGTATCTGTGGGCTGACTGCTTTTTCATCGAACGCACAACATTTTGCACCGCCGCCAAGTCCAGACTTTTCGGATGGGATGCTTTCCGGGGAACCCTGTGGCTTTATTCCGAGGCCCACCACGAGCTTTGGTTCGGCCGTACTGGATGGTTGGGTCTATGTCATGGGTGGCTACCACGGTCGTCCCCACGATTACAACGCTTTGGGGCAGTCCAAAGATTTCTATCGAGTCAACTCAAGAAATACATCGCATGTCGAGATGTTGCCCAATCAAATGGGTATGCAAAGTTGTCCGCTCGAATCATGGGAGGGAAAGGTCATTCGGACGGGTGGATTGGTTGCCCGAAACAGTCCTGAGGAACCGACGGCCTTGGAGTCACTTCGTTCGGTCCAGTGGTTTGACTCTTTAAGTATGAAGTGGTCTGATCTCCCGTCTTTACCTGCAGGCCGATCGTCTCACGATACTGCTGTGGTCGGATCACATCTTTATGTGATCGGAGGATGGGATATTCAGTCGGAAGCCGATTCCAGATCATGGCACAACAGCATGCTGCGCCTCGATCTGAGCGATCCCGACGCGGGATGGACGGCTCTAAAAATGCCGTTTGAGAAAAGAGCTTTGGCCGCTGTTTCGGTGCAAGAGAAAATTCTGGTGGTCGGAGGTATGACTTCGTCGGGGATCAGTAAAAGTGTTCATCTTTACGACCCTTCTGAAGATTCTTGGGAAGACCTGACGGATTACCCCGGACAGAGCTTTGGTATTGCCGCTGATAGTTTTGCCGGACAGGTGGTCGCCACCGGTTCTGATGGCGCGGTGTTCCAATGGGAGGAACCCACGCGTCAATGGGAAAAAATCGGCTACCTCACATTCCCAAGATTCTTTCATCAGGTCGCGTTCGACGAGGCTGGTGACGCCATGGTCTTTGGCGGCATCTCAGGAGGAACCAGGCCTTCGCACATCGAGAGGGTTCGTGTCGCATCCGCTGATCAAGCATCGACGGTGGTTCAGCAATGGTCGCTGCCCTCACCTTCGGACTCCAAAAATCGCCAAGCGATCTTTCTCAAAGGAGCTTCGCTGTACACCTTTGGGGGCAACAACAGCACCGGACAACATGATTTTCAGCCCGAGAATTTCTTGTCCGAGGGTCACCAGCTGAATCTGGCTTCGCTGCGTTGGCGCAAACGATCTGATTATCCCATGAGGCGACAGTCTTCACAGTCCTTCTTGGTCGATTCAAAATCTGGTTTTGCCTTAGGGGGTTTTGGACACGATGGAGAATCCGCTCGAACCCAACCAGAGGGCTACACCTACAACTTCAAATCTGATGAATGGACTCGTTCGGGTCCGCATTTTCAAGAACCACGAAGCCAATTTGGATTAACCGAGCACGATGGTGAGTTTTGGGTCTTTGGTGGCCTGGACTATGATTCGACTCGAGATCGATCGGATCATTTTCGTCACCTTGCTGAAGTCGTCCATGCTCCCGTAGGAGATGACGAAGCCCGGTTCACCCCCACAGGGTTCACACTTCCAAACACACGAAGAGCGTTCGGTGGGGCAAAAGTAGGTGACAAGTACTACTTGATTGGTGGCATGACAGACAACTTTGAATTGGTTGAGCCATGTGATGTGTTTGATTTTTCTAACAAAGCATGGTCCTCGATGCCTAGTCCAAATCGGCCACGTATCTCGCCAGAAGTTGTTGTCCTCGGCACGAGCATCTTTGTCGCGGGGGGCATGTCGCCAAAAGTTGATGGATCTGGTCTCGAGCCAAACACCACGTTGGAAGTTTTTTGCACCAAGGACCAGGTGTGGAGCGTGGTGCCGACTGAAATGCCAAAGTCCATCCGACATATGTCGATGTCTGAGTTTCGCGGCCAGTTGTTGCTCTTTAGTTTTCACAATCAAGAGGCCAGTGCTTGTGAATTGATGCTGATTAACCCTTACAACGCTTCTGGGGACCTGTGATCATCCAACTGGACTCTTCGCCCTTCTGAGGCACTTGAACCCAGCACTGGTACGCACGTACATCTTGCAATTGAGAACCGTTCTCGATTAGACTCTTCCGTCTGGCATGGGTTCTCTCGCAACTGCTCGAAAATGGAAGAAGAAGGGCTTGGGGGTCAAACTCGCCCGAAGGCTTCACATGTATTTCGGGCTCGTGCTGCTTCCGTTTGTCCTTCTCTATGGAACGACAGCTCTTCTGTTCAATCACTCAAGTTGGATGAGCACCTCTGATTATTTCAGATCTTCATCGGAACCGTTTCTGGCGGCGCAGCAGGATGTCCCTTCCGAAATCGTGGCGCAAATTGCCAAAGATCTGAGCACCAGAGAAGAGTTCGTTTTCACGGGGTACGACGAAGATTCGGTGGAGTTGGTCAACGAACACATTTTTGATATTGAGGAAGATGGTTTTCGATACCGGTACAGATTTATACCGATGGAACCCAAGGCGTTTGTTCAAAGAACACCAACCTCGGAACCAACAGATTCCGAATTTACGGTGTCTCCATTAGATTTTGCCCCCGCCCCAAGCATTGCCCAACTTGTTAAGGCCATTGAAGAAGATCACAATGGTTCCGAGGCGCGCATTCGATCTGCCAGTGATGTTCGGTTTGTGGCAAACATCAATCAGGAAAAGTGGGTGCTTACCTGTGATCTGCAAACTGGCAAGGTGACTCACAACAAATTCGAAGAGCCCCGGTCAGATTTCAACTGGAGGTCGTACCTCTTAAGACTCCACAAGACGCGTGGTTATCCTCGGGATGGAGACTCGGTTCGGCTTGGTTGGGCCGTAGCGGTGGACGTCATGGGACTGCTCATGTTGTTTTGGGGTCTCAGCGGTATCATCATGTGGTGGCAAATGAAGCCGTTTCGGCTTATTGGTGGGGTGTTGGTTTCGATTGGAGTCCTTCTTTGCGCCTTGCTGGGATTCTGGCTCTACCAAGCAATTTATTACTAGGGAATGCATTGGGAATTTAGAGCAAAAAGGCTCCCTGCAATCCCTGTAGAAGGATCCGTGCTCGCGTCTTCGGGTGGGCATTCCGCATCGTTGGGATGATGATGCAAGCTGCGTTGGCAGGCTAAAGATTTCTGAAGGGTCACTGCTTTTACCAAAGACTTACAGGCACGTGGTATCCCATTCGGAAATCACCAACAGCAGATCTGAAATCGTATAAGGGTCTGTCCAGTTGGAGATGACTTCTAACAGGTCTTCTAGGTCCACATGACCATTCAGGTTGTAGTCGGCTGGGCAGGAGCTTCCGCATTCCTCCGTGATGATGTTCCCGCCGTTGTCGACAAAAGATCCAAAGATCTGACGGGTGGAGTTGCCGCAGATAGTGGATTGTTCGATGCTCACCGGACTGTCGTTGGAGAAAATAGCGCCGCCCTCTACTTCTCCGATGTTGCCTTCGATGATCGTGTCGAAGATCTGAAGGGGACCTTCGGTGAATATGGCACCGCCTAGGGTGAAAGCGGAATTGTTGCGAAGCACTGAGGATTCGACCGACACGTCGCCGTAGAAGTTGCAGATTGCACCTCCGATGCCTTCAACGGTGAATTCGCCAAGTCTTTCTATGGAGCAACCTTCAATCACCACGTTTGAGAATGTCACCGGTACGAACTCGATGTACACACCGCCGCCTCGGACAAGGCCGAAGATCTCGGACCCTGATCCGCCGCGAAGTGTGAGTGATTCCACGTGGAATCGATCTGGCGTCTGCCAACCGTCGAAATCTTCGCTCAGGATAAGACAGGTACTCCACCCAGCCGGGCCATCACTGCCATCAATAATTGTGAGATCTGGCCCAAGCCCACGCAGAATCAACTGCTTTCTGGTGGATAGGTTTTCTCTCCAGATGCCGGCGCCGATCTCGATGACATCTCCCTCATCTGCTGCAGCATCAATCGCGGCTTGAATATTGCTGTGGTCGCACCCGAATTTGCAGACGGTGATGGTGTCGGCAAAAACGCTGGAGGCCACGGCTAATCCTGAAGCAACCAGAAATAATTTCATAGGTGACATCCTCCTGGATTCCTCACATCGTAATTGGCAACTCGTCCTCATTAAAGAGACTTGTGTGCTTCTTATAAGACACCTCATCCGTTCGCTAACCCGGAAAAACACCTGAACCCCCTTTTTTCATTGGTCGATTCACCCGATTTCTGTGGTGTGTCGCGTGAGGTGAATTATCTTGACTGCATGCGAAACATGTTTGTTGTTGTCTGTTTTCTGGCCGTGACTGCTTTTGGCCAGAACATCCCGTTTGAGCACGATGGATTGAACCGGCAATACCGCATTCATATACCCGACAACATTCAGTCCAATGCGCCTCTAATTATTGCGCTACATGGATACTCCGGCAACAACAACGACATGATTTCCAACTACGGCTGGATTGAACTTGCCGACGAGCGTGGATTTGTGGTCGCCTGCCCCAACGGTACGTTTGATCAGTTTGGGAGCAGGTTCTGGGATGTCGATTATGACTTTCATCCACAGTTCGATATTGACGACGATGGTTTTATGGTCGCTCTGGCCGAGCACTTGCAAACCCTGCACGGCTTGGATCCAGATCGCACCTTTGTGACTGGTTTTTCCAATGGCGCGGAGATGTGCTTTCAACTGGCGTGCCGTGAGTCGGAAGCCTTTGCCGCCTTTGCCCCCATTGTCGGGATGATGCTGGACCCACTGTTTCAGGAATGCGCGCCCAGTTCCCCCAAGCCCATGCTGAGTTTGAACGGGACCATTGATGATGTCACGCTGTACAACGGTGACCTCGGCAACACCGGGGGGTGGGGTCCGTACCACTCCATTCCGGACACCATGGCGCTCTGGCGATCGATCTTGGGCACCACCGAGTCCGAGTTAGTCTTTTTGCCCAATCTTGATCCCAGCGATGGCAGCGTCGTTCAGCTTGAGACCAACCGTTCTGTCAATGCCGAGGCGTTGTTGCAGTATTACTTGGTCGTCGGTGGGGGCCACGACTGGCTAGGTCAATCTGGGAACCGAGACATCAGCGCGACACTCGAGGTGTGGAAATTCTTCGACGACGCTACGGCCGGCCCTTGTCTTCCCTCCGATGTGAACAACGACAATGTGATCAACACGACCGATCTCTTGGTGGTGCTCTCGGGATGGGGGAGCCCCTACGGCATTTCTGATTTGCTTGGGGTACTGAGTTCATGGGGCGACGCCTGCGAGCCTCTCGGTTCATGTTGCCAGCCAAATGGCTCGTGTACTTATGTGGCCGAGGAAGCGTGTGCTGGCATGGGCGGTCAATGGCAAGGCGCGGGAAGCTCCTGCACGTTTCCAGGGTGTCCACCATTTGGTGTGTGCTGCCTCAAGGATGCCACTTGCCAAG
>CALDQF010000241.1 GCA_937911845.1 uncultured Phycisphaera sp.
AGGACTGGCTGAAGGGGTCCGAAAAGTATTGGAGCGACCCGAAGCTCACCCCGGATTGATCGGGGTCCTCGCCGAATTGATTGAAACGGATGCAGACTCCGCCGATCGGCTCGAACTCGCACTGGGTGAGCACGCCCAGACGTTGGTGTTTGACTCACGACAGGCGGCTCATCAAGCCAGTGATCGCTTGGCCGATGCCCCAGGTCGAGTCAAGATTGCCAGTTTGGAACCACAGGGAAGCAACATCTCTCCTCGCTCGAGTGGCTCGCGCCCAAGTGTTCTGGATGGCATTCGGATCAGCGGTCCCGGAGCTTGGCTGACCACTCGAATTTTACAATTCACATACTTCGCCACAAACCTCCGGGACGCCAATCAGCAGTCCCGGAAGCTCCGTGAGGCAAGATTCCTTCTGGACAACGGAACCGTCTTGGAAACCGACGGTCGAATCGTGGTGGGCCGCGAGAGCAGCGCGGCTGGAACCATTGTGCGCCGTGCGGAAGAACGTCAACTGCAGGAGGAGCTTGATGAACTTCTGGTTCGGCAGCTTCGACTGAATGAAAACCTTGCAGGGGTCCAAGCGGGTGAACAAGAGGCACGCCAGAACCTCGAAGACGCCAACCTCAAGGAACGTGAAGCTCGAGAAGCACTCAACAATCTGCAGGCTCAGATCGACCGGGAAGAAGCCGACCAAAGGCGACTCCGAACCGAAACCGAATCGGCCGAACAAACTTGTGCCTCAATGGCGGCACGTTCTAAGCAGTTCACCATGCTTGCCGAAGAAGCACGTGAACGCGCCCAAGTGGCCGAAGATCGCTTAGGCACCCTGCGTTCAGCTCGGGATGAGGCTCGTGCATTGCTTGAGCTTCAGCGAAAAGACGACGCCGCCGCCGAGAAGGCCGTCGACGACGCCCACGAAGCCCACCGGGAGGCCGCCACGCACGCCGAGGCCGCACGGCGAACATTGGCGGCCACGGCTCGCGAGTTGGACGAGTCCATCAAACGTCGTCAAATCTGGATCGAACGTCGCGAGAGAAGACAGGCAGAGCAAAAGCATTCCGAACAATCAAGAAATGCGAACCAAGACCGTTTGAACCTCGCTGAATCAATAGTGGAGAAGAGACGCTCGGAATCGACTGAAGCAAATCAACATGCTGAAGCAGCAGTTGCGGCCCGCCAAGAATCAGAGAGTGCACGAGAAATCCCCCGAAATGGTTCCATTGAGGCTGAAAAGAAACTTCAGCACATTGAAGGGGTGTTGGCGCGAATTGCCCTTGAGCGAGAACACCTCCAGGAAAGCATCCGAACGGAGGAATCATTCCAATTGGAAGATATTGCAGCCTCAGCCGCTGAATTCAAGACCACAAGCAGTGACGATTCTGATCGGGCCAGCCGCGAAGAACGGCTCGAGACTGTTCGCAAAGAAATTCGCGCGCTGGGTCACATCAACCTCGATGCCATTCAAGAAGAACAAGAGCTGGACGAAAACAACGAAAAGCTGATCGAACAAGTCGCAGACCTTGAATCCACCATTGTTCGTCTGACCGAACTTATCGAACGCCTCGATACCGAGAGCCGAACCATGTTCGGCGATGCCTTCGAAAGGATTCGGGGCCATTTTGCTGGTGATGATGGCATGTTCCGCCAGCTTTTTGGCGGTGGTTCTGCTCAATTGGAACTCGTTCCCACGGAATCTGGTGACATTGATCTTTTGGAATCCGGGATCGAAATCAGAGCCACCCCTCCCGGCAAACGGCCTCGTGTTCTTTCTCAACTTTCCGGTGGTGAAAAAACCATGACCGCGGTTGCTTTGGTCATGTCCATTTTTCGTTCAAACCCAAGCCCAGTTTGTGTGCTGGACGAAGTCGATGCGGCCCTTGATGAAGCCAACGTCGCTCGATTCTGCAAGACCATTCAGAACTTCACCGACCGCAGCCAGTTTGTCGTCATTACCCACCGCAAGCTCACCATGCGTTCCTGCCAGCGTCTGTACGGAGTCACCATGCAAGAACGTGGGGTCTCCAAGTTGGTTGGAGTTCGAGTTGACGATTTCCAAGAGACCAAACAGGGTGAGGTGGCCCTGATTGAGACCTTGCCAACTTCAACCGCGCAGCCGGTGTAAACGGTACCCCCATTCTCCCCGATTGAAAGCAGAGGGAATGATCCGTTCCCAAAATCAGTCGGTGCCGCTTTCAGAATCTCCCCGGAGAAGACCCCGCAAGCGCTCGTTGTCACGCTTGGTTGCCTCCAAATCAAACACCAAGTATTTCACGCTCACCCGCAACCAATCCATAGAGGATTGAAGGTTGTCCAGGGCGGTCCGAACCTTCTCGTTGCGATCGGCCTCGCCTCCTTCAGCAAACGATGACTCGAGGCCTTCGGGCAGGGTGGCAAGTTGTTGCAACAAGGCGCTCATACGCCGATCAAAAGTATGTTCATCAGGCATTTGGATTCTCCCATTGTCGACCTCCGCAGAGGACAAAGAGAGATTGCTGCAACTTCAGCTCAACACAAGAAAGAATGTGAAGACCGTACAGTCTGTGCCAATCGTTCCACTTGGTTAGGAACGAACCGGTCCTCGAGAACCACTGAGTTGGCGATCAACTTCCTTGCGGTGGTCCGCAGGCAGTTTCCTCCACTCTTCTGGTGACGAGGACTTCAATTCGCGAAGGGTACGGTCACGGACTTCACGCCATCTTCCAAAGAGAGATTCCAACTCATGTCGGGGAAGCTCCTCCATTGGATCTTTCAGGCCGGTTTGAGCCACGGCCCAAGCCATCAGACCTGTTGAATCGTTACCAAATCGATACAAACTTGAACATGCTCGAATTCGAGCGGCAACGGGATGGAAGGGGTCCGTCACGTCTTCAGGAAGTCGAGTCATGACGTCAATAAGAAGTTTCTGACGTGCCGAAGTGCTGAGGGCGACTTCTTCGGAACGAAAGAATGCTGCGGCTGGAGGCTCCCAACTCCCCGCACTGGGCTGGTCATTGACCGAGGCAGAAGACAGGGGGGCCACAGAGGGATCCAGTTGCTTTAAACCAGCAAATTCAAAACGAACGGCCACTTTTCCACCAGGTTCGAGCCGAACAATGGTGCCCACCCCCCATTCGGGGCGTGCGGTATTGCGGATTTGATCGCCAAAGGCAAAATTGTGGGGCATCAAAGCCTCTGTAGACATGGATTAAGCGCCAAACCGACACCGAGTCCTGTTTTATTGGGCGTAAAATTCTATTGGAGCAACGGCCAGTGTTATCCACAAGTGACGAGTACTCAGAAGGAACTTTAGTCGATTTCCCTCCATTATTTCCTTGGTCAGAGTCCAAAAACCGAAACTTTGCAGACTTTCTGACATGTTCACAGAGTATTCATGAGGCAATGCTTGCATCCAGAGAACTACGGGCTACATTCATTACTGAGAAGAGACCTGGGTCATTGTTGGCCCGACATCCGCGGCGCGGAAGGAGAGAGAACCCAACCACGTTCAATTTGGCACGCGACTCAATCTGCGTGCCGGCTTGCCAAGAGAGACACACCCGAAGTTTCAGGTGTGGGCAGGAGAACTTGGAGCCCTCTTTCATGATTCGTTGCTTGTCCAATCGGGATTGAAATCCCGCTTGTGGTTCCGTCCGCACTGAGCGGAGGGAAGAGAGAGAAAGAAATGGCCAACAGCCCCCCCGCCCCTGGCTTTGGTAATCCAAGACCACCCTCCAACGGATCAAAAGATTCGAACACATCTTTGTGGCTGCAAGAGGCAGAGCGTGCTGCGCAACGTCACTGCACTATTTTGATTACCGGTGAAACTGGGGTAGGCAAGGGGCATTTGGCCAACCACATCCACCGGAACAGTCCTCGAGCAAACCAACCCTTTGTTCCAATCAACTGTGGAGCGATCCCGGAAACCCTGATGGATTCCCAGCTCTTTGGCCACGCCAAAGGAGCGTTTAGCGATGCACGCCGTGAACATCCAGGCATGATTCGGGCGGCACAAGGTGGAACAATTTTTCTTGATGAAATTGGCGAACTGACTCCATCGGCACAGATTCGCATGCTGCGTTTGTTGCAAGAATTCGAAGTGCAACCTGTGGGCTACTCAGAGCCAGTACAAGTTGACGTCAGGCTCCTGAGCGCGACCAACCGGAGCCTCGAAGACGCCGTGGCCTCGCGGTCATTTCGCGAAGACCTGCTCTACCGGCTCGATGTCATCCGAGTTGAAGTTCCACCCCTCCGACAACGAAGAAATGAAATCACAGGTCTTATCTGGCGATTCAACGAAGAATTCTGCCGGATTCACCGCACCCCAACCCTCGAGTTCCACCCAGAGGCGATCGAGTGCCTCGTGAGGCATCCTTGGCCAGGAAATATCCGGCAGTTGAGGACCGTTATTGAACGGCTTCATGTGCTCTGCGACGCTCCACTTGTCACCCCAAAAACTTTGCAAGATGTTTCGAAGCTGAATCTCATCGACTCAAGCGGCATCCCAGCCTCTGCTCAATTTGACTTGCCCGCGCAACGCAAGAAAATGGTTGAAGTTCACTTGGAGCAAGGAGGAACTGTCGAATCCTTCGCCAAAGGGATCGGGGTTCATCGAAGTACGGTTTACCGCTGGCTCAAGCCGACGTAACGCCAAGCTGAGACTTTCACAAAGCACTTCATGACCCGATCAAAAAATGATCGGGTTTTTTTTATTTCTGCTCTGCTTAAAATCAAAGAGTGAGTGCCTTGTCGCACGAATGCGAAAGCCTGTCGCACAACTTCGTTTGCATCACGGGATCTTGTCGCATTTGTGCGAATCATGGAATCCCTATGCGAATTCGAACCTCCAGAGCTTTCGGACAAGGCCGCTGAGTTCATTTGATCGGCCATTTCCTTGTGTCTCGATGAATCCACTTGGCACGGTTGTTGCAGTAGTCATGTGTGTCTGATTGTGATTCCCAATTCGTGGTCCTCGCCGGTGCCGCGGAAGCAATTCGCCAAATTGGCGGTGAACTTCGGCAGTCCGGCATTGCCCCCAAGGCAACGCCCACTCATCTCACAGCATTGAGACAGGGACTCATCCTTCAGCCACCGAGCTTCGTAGTCATCTGCGTTGCTCTGTCAGAGAAGAGTACGAAGCGTCACGACCATGACCTGAAGACCCTCCTTGACGACATGCGGTCTCTTCCTGGAACCGTCCGAAGCATTGGTCTCACTCCAAATTCGGTCCCAGGATTGACCGGCCAGTTGGCCTCGCTTGGATTTGATCTCTACCTGA
>CALDQF010000242.1 GCA_937911845.1 uncultured Phycisphaera sp.
CCATTGAGGTCTTCGGCTGGTCCTGGCGGTGGCGGTGGCGGAGGATTGCCCACCTGCGAGAAAATCACGCAGCTGTAGGGTCCTATACCAACTTCTGCAGATTGTCCCAGACCGTCATACGGAATGGCGTCCGTGTTGATGTCGTACCCCGGGTGGTTGCTGTAATCGTCCCCGTAATTGGTGCTGTCGGAGTTGAAAATCACTTTCCATTCTCCTGTGCGGGGGAAGCCGACTCGGTAGTTGTCCCAAGATTGGTCGCGGAAGTTCATAACCACAACCACGTCGTCTCCTGGCCCCCCGTCTTGGAAGCGGTGGAAGCCAATCAGCTTGTCACTGTTGTTGACGTGAAAGAAGTTGGTGTTGGGGCCGGTCAAGCCACGGCTGTTGCCATTGAGGTTCCTTCGTAGGGTGATGAGATCTCGGTGCAGTTCGAACACGCCTCGGTAGGTTTCTTTTTTGGACCAATCCAAGGCATCCGAGTCGCGAAAATACTCATCCTCCAAGAACTCCTGCCCCTGGAAAATCATGGGCACGCCTGGAGCAGTCATCACCAAGGCCCCACCGAGCGTGGATCGCTTTCTCGAGAAGTAGCTGCCTGCATTTCCGGGCCAGATGGTTTCCGGAACCCGTGAACGCCCATTGGCCACTTCGTCATGATTTTCGGTGAAGAGGATCCGTTGGATTGGATTGCCGTTGTACGCAAAGTTGACGGCGTCGCGAATGCCCCACATGTTTCGGTCGTTGTCGTTGGACGCTTCGATGGCGCTGCGAACGGGCCAGTGAAAATTGGGGTCCCACTGGCTGTCAAATCCTGCACCACCCTGCGAAGTTGGACGGGTAACCGCCCAGTCGTTGTAGCCATCTTCGGCCACGATGATTTTTTCGGGGCTTTGCCCATCAATATTGTTGTTGAGGTACTGGAGCCAGCTCCAACCATCAGGGTTGTCTTGAACATCTCCGCCGTCGAGATCGGCGCCGGTTCTCCGGATCCAAGCGGTTCCATCCACCCGAAGCCCGTCGATGTGCATCTCGTTCAGGAAGTACATCGCGCTTTCGACGAGGTACTCGCGTACCTCGTTGCGGCCAAAGTCAGGACGCGTGTTCCCCCAGGGCGTCGCGCCACGATCGTCGTTGTAGAAGTAAATCCCACCCCAATCATCTTGAGACCATCCATCAAATCTCCAAATCCCAAGATCAGACGGGCCCAAGTGGTTGTACACCACGTCGAGCAACACGGCGATACCGCGTTCATGGCAGGCGTTCACGAATCGCTGCAACCCCCGAACCCCGCCGTAAGCTTCTTCCACTGCGAAGACGTGTCCCGGGTTGTAGCCCCATGACAGACCTCCGGCGAATTCATTGATGGGCATGAGTTCAACGGCATTGATGCCAAGCTCCACCAAGTGATCAAGGCGTGTGATGGCTTGATCGAACGTGTCGGGGGGGTTGCCGCCGGGAAAAGTGCCAAGATGCATCTCGTAGATCACGAGTTCGTTCCAGTTGTCGATTTGGAACGATTGATCCGTCCAAGCAAAATCGGAAGGGTCCATCAGGACGGAGTTGCCCACGCTGTTGACCATCTCTTTGGCCCAAGGATCAGGCCGCCAATTGATCCCGCTGTTAACCACCACAAACTTGTACTGATCCCCGGCTTCCGGACCCGAGATCCCTCCTTCCCACCAACCGTTGCCGCTAAAGGGCAACACGTTGGCGTTGAGGTTCCAACCGTTGAAGTCACCCACCACTCGGACTGAGCTGGCAAACGGAGCCCAGACCCTGGCGTACGCCCCTCCAGGGACCAACTCGAGGCCATTGGCCGACAGCACGGAAGTGAAAGCTGATGCAACCAGGCAGCAGAGGGTTCGCTTCATTCCTCCACCATAAACCGGGGATGGCCCCAGACCGGTGATTCTTCAAATTTCAGTCGTAAAAACGTCCATAAGTGTCGAATAACACAGCGTTGCCGGCGTATTTCCCAACTCTTAGTGAGTTCGGCATACTGGGTGGTATGTCCATTGTTGCATTGTTGTTGTTGGGTTCACTTGAGGATGCCCTGCTCCCCCAGAATCATCACGTGGTTTTCGACGCCAGTCGGTTCCACACCAATCGCGAAGGTCGGGCACTGGCTCTGCCCGCTGAGGGTGAAGCTTTCACATTTGCGGTGTACGGCGATCGCACTGGAGGCAATACCGGATTCCTGACAGACCCCAGTGAAGAGCGCAGCGGGCATGAACAAGCCCAGCGCGTGCTCGCTCGTGCCGTACGGGACACCAACTTGGCCGGCCCGGACTTGGTAATGACCGTCGGCGATTTGATTCAAGGCTACAACACCACTGAGCCATGGCTCGAGCAGATGCGTGAGTATCGAGAGACGATGAATGGTCTCTTGTGCCCATGGTTCCCAGTGGCGGGTAACCACGATATTTACTGGCGCGGTCCAGATCGTCCGGCGGAAGAGCACGAGCATCGGTACGAACAACATTTCGGTCCCCTTTGGTACGCCTTTGACCACAAGGGCTGTCGATTCATTGTGCTGTATTCAGACGAGGGCAATCCGGAAACCGGAGAACGGAATTTCAACAAGCCTGACTGTCAAACGATGAGCCCAGAGCAAAAAGCATGGCTCACGAAAATGGTCTCTGAAGGCGCTGCAATGCGGCACCAGTTTGTGTTCCTCCACCATCCCCGCTGGAGGAAGGGCATGTACGGCGACGATTGGAATCAGGTCCACGAAATTTTGGTCTCCGGTGGGAATGTGCGTGCGGTCTTTGCTGGCCATATTCATCAGGCCACCTATGCAGGTCCCCAAGATGGCATTGAGTATTTGTCACTGGCGACGGTTGGCGGGGGTCAAAATTTCACAGTCCCCGAAGCTGGTTGGCTCCATCATTGGAACTTGATCACGGTCCGGGATGACCAAATTCAAATGGCGATGTTTCCCGTGGGTGAAACCATGGATCCTCGAATGATGACCGAGCAAAACCGCTCGGAAGCCCGGCGGCTTCGGGATGTTCGTCCCGAGTTTCTCTCCGCGATTCCGGTCCAAGAGGACGGATCGGTGGATGCCGAAATCTCAATTCGTCTCTCCAACCCCAATCCCAATCGTGGGGTGCGCTGGCACGTCACGCTCGAGGGTGATGACCGTTGGGATCTTGACCCCAACCATCGTCACGCTCAGGCTTCGGGCAGTGCGGTCACCGAAATGACATTCCGAGTGCGAAGGGTTCCTGGTCCGGTCGATTCTCGCTGGGGCGTGCCTGAGTTGGTTCTTTCATCGGAGTGGATGGGACCAGGCGTGGGAATCCAAATTCCAGAATCGCGACACCCTTTCCCATTGAATGTTGACTTGGGTGACATTCCTGAGCCCGACTCCGATCAAGTGTTGAAAACGGGCACAAAAGGCGCGCACGCTCGAGTTGCGAATTCATCTCTCCGGCTCCCCGATGGACCAATGACGCTTGAATGTTGGGTGCGACCGGATCGTTTTTCCGATCGGGTGGGCTTGGTCACCAAAACCGAAGGCAGCGAGTACGGGCTCTTCGCCAGCAACGGTCGGCCTGAGTTCTACGTTCACGTTGGGGGCGGCTATCGAGTGGCTGCGGCCCCAGAACAATTCCGCTTAAAGACGCGTTCGTGGTCTCACGTGGCCGGGGTGTATGACGGTAAGAGTGTGCGATTGTTCATCAATGGCAAGGAGGTGGGCAAATCGTCCGCCAGCGGCAGTCGATTGACCAACGCGTTGCCATTGGTGGTGGGCGGTGATGTTGCCGCCGATGGCACCATGACCTCGCCATTTGAAGGTCGTCTTGAGGAGGTTCGCTTGTCCAAAGTCGCTCGGTACACCCAAGATTTTGCACCAATCGATCGACACACCTCGGACGCAGACACGCTGCTGCTGTTGCCTTGTGATGTTGCCGTGGGATCATTTTTGCCCGATCGCTCTGGTCAAAAGGCCCACGCCGCTCTCACGGGGGCGCTCAAACTCGCACCTTCGGATCGTTAAATTAAGAGCGCCTTTTTAACCAAAGAGTTCGCTGACCACTCGTCCTTCCACATCGGTGAGGCGGAAATCTCGCCCGGCATGTCGGTAGGTCAGTCTTTCGTGGTTCAGTCCCAGCAACGCCAAGATGGTGGCGTGCAGATCATGGACATGAACCTTGTTTTCTTGGGCGTAGTAGCCCCACTCGTCCGTCGCGCCGAATGAAAATCCGGGTTTGACGCCGCCCCCGGCCATCCACATGGTGAAGGCATGGGGGTTGTGATCACGGCCATTTCCGTCCTGCGCATCCGGGGTACGTCCAAATTCGC
>CALDQF010000243.1 GCA_937911845.1 uncultured Phycisphaera sp.
CAAGCTTCGGGGATCGCCCTCGCCATGTTCCACCGAGCAACGCGGGACCACCCAACTTTGAATCAACCGAGTGTGAGTGCCATAAGGGAATTCTCCCCCTTGGTGAAACGCACAACAGAACGCGTTCCCGGCAGCAAGACAACCTTGCAAAAGCTCGAGGCATTGGTGCTGCTGGCCCGAAGCAAAAGTGCAGAACGAGGCCTTTTGACTCAGTCCAAACAGATCGTGCACGGAGATTGGCATCCCAAGAATCTCCGTCTGAACCCGACTGGCCGGGTTTCGGGCATTTTGGATTTCGACGGGGTGCGGGTGGATGCTGTGGCCCACGATTTGGCAAACGCTGTACTTCAGGTTTCACTACGACGCCCCAAAGACCTTGCTCCCAGCCAATGGCCTTCCGATCTTCATTTTCAGGCCGGCCAGCGGCTGACTTCGGCGTGGCGATCCCGCATAGGAAAAACACCTCCAGAAGGCACTTGGAGCATGCTGCCTTGGTTGATGATCGAGACCATCGTGATGGAAACCATGCTTCCCGTGGCGGTCTGGGGAAAGATCCCGGGCATCGATGTTCAGGAATGGATCAAAGCCGGGGCCGAAACCGCAGAGTGGATCCGAGAACGAAGCCGGTCGCTGGCGGAGGCGCTGATCCCGACGCGCTAACGGGAACTCAGCGCATCGACTGCTCGCCAAAGGGCGGGCACCGACTCAGGATCGAATCGCTTTTCATTGAGGACCACACACCAATCTGAGATTTCATCTCGGTTGACCCTGTGAATGTCACCTTCTTGGAGACCCGAAACCATACGAGCATCCGCATCCAGCACACCGGCCGCAGCGTTGCCCTCAAGCGTGTCGATACGAAGCCAACAATGTTCTCGGGCGCTTTCAGGACCGAATGCAGCCTTAACCGCCACCAGAGCTTTGGCATCAAGACGAGACATTTTGGAGTGGATCATGCCAAGGTCGTCCCAAGATTGACGGGCAAGATGCGCTCGGCGTTTGGTGGTTCTGGTGGCCTGATACACGACACAAGGTTCGTCGGCCAAGCGCTGCAAGACGCTGGTTGCTGGTGGCCAAGCCGGTCTGGTGACGCCAACCTTGTCCGGACCAGTAAAAACAATCGAAGGTGCGGCATCGGGCTCACGATCACCCGCTTGACCCGGCATATCTGCGGAGAGGATTGGAAGGACCTCTCGAGGCGGCACCGCACGAAGTTCGAGCTCTGGACCCACGGCCATGCGAGTACCTGGCGGCGGCGGACCATCTTCGGCAATGCGTGCTGCCAACTCGTCGAGCAGGTGCGCGGTGGTTGGCACCAGTGGAACTGGCACCTCCAAAAATTCAAGCTCTGGCAAGCCCAGTCGATTCAGGCCGGATGTTTTTAACCAAGCCGGTGAACCCGGTTCACGCTGCGAAGCGGAAACCCACCAGAGGGATTCCACCGCGGGCTCGAGCTCTTCGTCGGCCAAAAGAGGCTCCACAATCTCTTCCCGCATGATCCATCGCGAGAGTTCAAGATCATGAACCGCCGGAGTTCCGGGCCAAGACAAGCCAATGGTTCGCAGGATCATGCCCCAATCAGCGACGGCATCTTTGCCGTCGAGTCGGGTCTGCCAAACCATCGTCCATTGATGTTCGGGAACACCCGCCATGTCGGCAGCGTGCTGTGCCGTCGTCGCATCGGTCTCCTCCAGCCACACAAAAATGGGGGCCGTAAGGCCTTCCACTGAAAATACAGCTGACCACAACAAGCCACTGTCCTCAGGGCCCATCTCTACTCCGAGCAACTCCACGGTTCGGCCGGCTCGGGAACGCATATCGTCGGCAATGGTCTCAGGAGCTGGAGGACCAGGCTCGGTCCACGGCACGGCCATGCTCACAGGAGCGCGCTCCACCTCGGGCCACGCATCTCCGTCGCTCAGGGGCAAACCGCCATCGAACTGGTCAAAGATCTGGTCCATCATGCGTACGAGTGCAACCCTGCGATGGTGAAGTTAATCACCACCCAATTGAACAACATCACCGCACAGCCTACGACGGCCAAAAAAGCGGTCCACAACCCTTTGTCACGAACTTGCCATCGGACGTGCACCAAAATCGCAAAGACGAGGAACGTGTTAAGGGCGAAGACCTCTTTGGGATCCCATCCCCATGGACGCCCCCAAGAGTGATCGGCCCAGATGGCGCCCATCACAATTCCCGCCCACAACAGAATAAAGGAGAGTTCAACCAAGATCATGGTCGCACCGTCCATCACCTCACCCAGAGAGCGTGATCGGCCGGCCAACATCATGCTGGTTCCGCCGCCACCCGCATGCAGAATGGTGCCTTGTGATTGACCACGCAAACGCAAGGCCCCCCGCCACAACAGGTAAATACCCGCGGTCACCGAAGCCATGAAAATAAGGGCGTAACTGAAAATGATGACGTTGGTGTGGATGTATAGCCAAACATCATGCAAGACCGGCATCATGTTGGAAATGGTCGGATCAAGCGACAGCGGCATGAAATGGGCACACATCAACGCCACCATTCCGGTGCCGGCACCACCCAACGCCACGATCCCTCGGATCGGCGACCGAGGTAGGAACATCTCGAACATCAAGGCGAAGAACGCACCAAACCACGCGGCGGTGGTCACCGCTTCGAACATGTTTGAATTGGGCCAACGACCACTCACCCACCAACGCAGACCCACCGAAAAGGTGTGCAGCAAGACCGCCAAGAAGAACATGGCCAGTCCAATCCGCATGGCCCCGCGCCACTGAAAAACCACGGCCATCAACAACGGTGCCAAGGCAAAGCCGTAGGCCAGCCAGAACAAGGTCAGATTGCCATTGCGGAAATACCAGCTTTCCCACGACAGTCGCGCTGAAGACGGGTAGATTTCGGGGTCAGGATTCACTTGGGGCAACAAGGCGGCCAAGGCCGCTGCAGATCCGTTCACCGTGCCCGCATCACCAGCAGACCACGCTGTGACCAATGCTTCCCAGTGCCCAATACTCTTGCGGCGAACCTCACTGTCGATGCCCGAGAAAATTGGCGCCGTCATTCCGCCCATAGTGAGATCGTCCAGCGTAAACCAACGCGATTCAAAACCGCCGTCGGGAGGGGCCACCACCGTAAAAAGAGACCTCAGAACTTTGGGACGCGCCCAAGAGAGCGCCCCGCGGATTTCCTCAACGGGACGAGCGGTCCGCATCAAATCGCGAGACAACCGGTCCAACGTGGCGGTGGCTTCTGGAGTCTCCAAGTGACGTCGCGCCACAAGGCCAGTCTCAGCGAGGTTGTATTGATCCTTTTGAGATCCCCCTGCCTTGGCCATTGCAGCCGCCAACTCAGCCCGGACCAACTTGTTTTTGACATAGATGGTGGGCCGACCGGCCCAAGCCTCGGGGCGTAAAGCGAGGTCCAACATTTCTGTGAGGTTGGTGGTTCCGGTTGGCTTCCGGGCACCGGTGATTCGCTTCATCACCGATGCGGCAAGCGAATCAAGACTCTTCACTCTGCCTTGGTCAAAGGCGGCAACCGTCCCCAGTTGGTCCAATTGGAGTTGGCTGAGGAACAGGTCGCTAGCGGAAGCTGGCAAAGCCAAGGCCAACAGCACAAGAATCGAACGGATCATGCCTGGCCTCCGGCTGCTGCTTTCGCCGCTTCAAGTCGGCGTCGCTTGATCACAGGCTTGACATAGAACGCGTAGACCAAGCCGATAACGGTGAGTATGGTGCCGAGAAGCTGCACATACACCCCTTTTCGGTTGGCGACGCCCAAAACAGTGTGGTTCAAACCAAGACTGTCGACTTCATCTTCACGTCGGGCCGGATCGGGCGGATCCCATTGTGATTGGAAGTACCACAAACCTTGATGCTCCGCGGGGTTGTTCATGTGAACCCGGTAAGGATCAGAGACGCCACCACCTGCTTTCACAAATCGGAGTTGACTGGTCCAGTCACGGATGCTGCTGGTTTCTCCGGTAAATCCACCGATACGACTCCTTACTACGAAGTCGTCAAGGACCACAGGGGCAGGCATTTCCATTCTGCGCCGGCTGTACAAGAGTTCAAAGCGTCGTCCGTCGTTCAACACCAATTCACTGGGCTCGAACCGATACCGACGTGGCAGGTCGACTTCACCATCAAACGCGTACAGGTGATAGAGCAACCACGGATCTTTGAGGCCGCGGCGGCGCACTACGCCCCCTGTACATGTCACGCGAACCGTAGAAGCCAAGAAGCCAACATCTCGATCACGCTGGTCTTCTGGAATCACCAGGGGTCGACGTTCGGCTTGGCTCCGCAATGCATACCGCACCACCCTAAGTTGCAAACCAGCGCCAAGATCGACCCAGTTCCCGCTGCGAGCGTCTTGAACCAGACCTCCATTATCTCCGGGGATCAACAGACGTAGATCTTGCTCTCCGGGCCCGGCGATCAGCCGAACCGAAGACCCTGAACCTGCTCGATATTCGGTGACGGTGTCGGCTTGCCGCAGGCCACCTTCGATGGGCTGGCCAAGGGCGTCCAGATCTCGGGTGAGTGTGGAATCATCAAAAATCCACCGGACCCACTCGTCATCGCCCTGTTGCAACTTGACAACCGCGACAGAAATACTCTCCCCGCCGACCACCAAATCATCGGACACCGACTCCAAGGTCAAGGTGCCTGTGCCAAAAGGAGCCTGGGTCCCGGGAGTGAGTGGATAGGACACGCCATCAACCACCAGCCCTCCCGAGCGCACCTGCCGCATGGAGTCGAGTTCGCTTTCATCAAGCACCCATCGCATTTCAAGAGCACCATCCAAAGCGGAGCGAGCTGCGGGATCCAAAGCCCGAAGATCAAAAGAACGTGCTTCAGATTCATCGGCCCGAGAGAGCTCCACCGTGGCCGTAGGGTCAACCGCCGGGCCACCATCGGTTCGTCTGACTTCGGGCAAGGCATATCGGAGGGTGTCGGTCACTTCCAGCTGTACGCCGGGCAATGGGTCGTTGTCATGAGTCGCGTCCAAGCCAATGGGCGACATGGCCTTTTGGGAACTCGCATTGGCACCACCTTCGGGCCAAACCCGGGAGCGGTCTTTCAGTCGATCGGTGAACATCGGAAGGTTCTTGATCGGACGCTCCACCCAAGGCCCGCGGGTTCCATCGGGCTGAACTTCTCGCAAGTACACCGCCCGCGACTCCATCAGGTAGAAGTAGGGCTCGGGGGCGAAGGACAGGGTCGTCTCGAGTCCATCCACTGCGACACCATCCACGGGAGACCAGCCTGTGGTGTCGTCACCGGGAATGAAATCTTGAGTGGACCTTGGAAACCCTGCCTGCATTTCGCGAAGCATGTCTTGGCCGTCGACTCGCGCGACGAGAGTCAATTTCACCGACCGGCTGCCATCTTCCATGGTGGCCTCGGGATCAATCGCAGCCACTCGAATATCCGCCCTGCGGCCGTCAGCGCTCCGCAAACTGATTCGCTTGCCGGGCACTGCGGCAATGGTTTGTGATTCACCGGCCCAAGACACCGAAAGGGCTCGGCGGTGGACCAGCGTGTCTCCTTCAACTTTGACCCCGAAGTACCACACGCTTCCCACCGACAAGGTGATCAATCCGGAGTGGATCATCCAGACGCCAAGATTGATTCGATTGAAGGGGATCCGGCGAATGGTCGTCACCGAGAGGTTGACACAAAACAGGCCTATCAGCAGACCGAAGGGCCACCAGTTGAACCAGCGGAATTCGGAAAGATCAAATGCCTCTCGGAGGGGAAGCCAAGCATCAGGACGAAGAACGTTCCAGTGCACCGGAAGGCCTGCCGAACCCACGGCGCTGTAGAGAAAAATCAGCACCATCAAGGTGATGCCAAGACTCACAGAGCTGAATAAATTGAGTAATGATCGCAGCAATGCCATTCCTAAGTTACGACTGTAGGCGACGGCTCAGCCTTCGCTGTGGCTGTAGACGCCATGACCAGTTTTGTCTCCGAGGCGTCCAGCGGTCACCAACTGCCGAAGCAGTGGACACGGGAAGAATTTCGAATCGCCCAATTCGCGATAAAGAACCATCATGATGTCGTGACAGACATCTAAGCCAATGAAATCGGCCAAACGCAATGGTCCCATCGGATGCGCGCAACCAAGCTTCATGATTTCATCAATGTGTTCTGGCTCAGCAACTCCTTCCATCCAAGCAAAAAAAGCTTCGTTGATCAAGGGCATCAAGACGCGATTCGACACAAAACCCGCACGGTCGTTCGCTGGTACTGGCGTTTTGCCCATGGATTCGGCCAGCCGTAACGTGGCGTCCAACGTGGCATCGGTGGTGGCCAGCCCACGGATGACTTCTACCAATTTCATCACCGGAACCGGGTTGAAGAAGTGCATCCCGATAACCCGGTGCTCGGCACCGGGAACCGCGGTGGCAATTTCAGTGATGGAGATACTGGAAGTGTTGGTGGCCAGAATCGCATCTTCGGAAAGGCGCGATCGCAAATCCGAGAAGATGGACTTTTTCAAGTCAAGCCGCTCGCTGGCCGCTTCGATGGCAAAAGTCGCCCCGGCAGCGGCATCGAGTGAATCGGCATACTCAATCCGCGCGGCCGACTCGTCAGCCTCCGTTTGGGTCATCCGTTCTTTTTGAACGTTTCTGGCCAAGGTCTTGGCATGCAAGGCTCGGGCTTTGTCCAAAGCTTCTTTGCTGACATCAATCTGGACCGATTTCATACCACTGGTAGCGCCCACTAGGGCAACACCTGCACCCATGGTTCCGGCACCGACGACAGCAATTGAATCTGAGTAAGACATGTGGAGTTTCCTTACAAAAGGGAAGGCAAAGATCTGTGTCCAATTGTAGGTTTCCCGGCGTGACACGAAGCGCGTTGGCTTTGATTCTGGTCGGATGCACAGCTTCTCCGAATCTGCATCAGCTTGAACTAGTAATTGGCCAGAGATTTCTGTATTTCTATTTAAAACAAATGTAACAGATTTAGTTGATATAATATTTAAAAGATCTTTTTTTGATCCTTCAATAATTTTCTTACCATGATTAATTATAGTTATATTGTCACAAAGATTTTCTGCTTCTTCAAGATAATGTGTAGTTAAACATACAGTTTTTCCGTGTGCACTTATTTTTTTAATGTAATTCCAAACTGATGTCCTTATATCAATATCTACACCTGCTGTTGGCTCATCTAAAATAATAATTTCAGGATCATGCACTAAGGCTTTTCCAATTAATAATCTTCTTCTCATGCCTCCTGACAAAGTTCTAGCATATGCATTTCTTTGGTCAGTTAACTTTAAGTTTTCTAAAATTTCATCAGTCTTCCTTTTACTTTTTGGAACACCATATAAACCTGCTTGGAGTTCTAGTAATTCAGCTGGAGAAAAAAAAGGATCTATATTAAGTTCTTGGGGAACTATACCAATTTTAAATTTACTTA
>CALDQF010000244.1 GCA_937911845.1 uncultured Phycisphaera sp.
TTGTAGCGATCCTTGTCACCTTGCCACCAAAGAAAGCCGGCTACTTCGTACTCGGCTGCATCCGGGTAAAACTTGCTCAGGTTCTTGAGTACGTCCTGGGCCCGGGAGACGTCGCCCAAGTACTGGAGACCGGCATGCCAGGTGTGCTTTGGCGGAGCGGGTACTTCACCCTTGGTCCAACTTGCATGACGGACTTCGTCGTTGTGGGCGGGCGTAACGAGAGTGATCTTCTTTCCTGTCTTCTTGTCGTTTGTCTCGACTTCGTGTCGGGGACTGCCGGGAGGGAGGAGATCCCATCCGAGGCTACGATTGCCGATCGAGCTCTTGAGAATAAGCACGGGTTCATCCAAAGCATCGCCGAGTTGGTGTCCGATTCCGGTCTCAATGCCGATCTTCCCCCCTGATACGGTGAGCCAGTCGTTACGCATCTCGCGGGTTTTACCGGGACCTCCGCTGCCCATGACGTGCACGTTGCGCACGTCCTTGCGGGTCGTCCAGTTACCACTGTCATCGACCATGAAGGAGTAGAGTTGCTCGTTCTTGACGGCATGCTCGAGGGTGCCTTCCTTATCCCCCTTGACCTTCCCCATTTCGAGGGTGTTCGACTGACCCATGATGATAAAGACCTTTACCTTGCCCGGTTTGGCTGCAAGAGGCAGGGAAAGGGCCGAAATCAGGCCGAGCGTGAAAATGCGTGTGATTGAACTATGGAGTTTCATCGTTGTATTGATTGGTTTTCGTAAAGGTTTTCAGTTCGTGGCGGTGATTCGCTTTTTTGTTAGTCGCCGATCTTTTCGAAATCTTCCGTTCGCCTGACCTTGGGCTTGCCGTGTTCGTGAAACTCGGGTGGAAAATCTTCGCCCTCTTCAAAACGACGCATTGCTCGATTCTTTGCTTCAATAGCTTGACCGACGCTGAAAGCTGCAACGCCGAAGAAAGGGCTCGCAAGTCCCGTAATCAAACTCGTTTTGTGAGAATGGGCAGAGTTGGAAACGGTGAGCATGCCATCCTTGGTGTTGGTGGTCACTCCTCCTTCGCCCCGTGCGTTCTTGGGGAGGAGGAGGTTAATGAAAGTGGTGGCGAGAAATCGATCGTCCTGTTCGTGATCCTTGTCGTTCGCCAGTTCATTTACCTTTTCGAAGGATTGACGGAGGCTGGAGAAGAAGACGGGGGAGGCATAGGTGAGAGCCGTGCCTTCCATGGGCAACCCCTTCATCGTCTTTTGGAATGCAGGATCTTGTCCAAGGCTGGGCTTCGGAGCGAAGAGTTGGTCGGCAAAATCCTTGCCCGAAGCAAGGACGAGCTTTCCGCTCGGAACATGATGGGCAAGCAAGGCGGTTTCCAAACCGAGACCAGTAATTTGATTCCTTTGCCTTTCTGAAAAGCTTTGGGATTGGATGGCCATCTGCATGCCGATCCAATTGGCGTTTCGCACGATTTTGAAGGGCGGAGCGCGGTTTCCGCCCTGGACCAACATGGGTGCGAGAACTTTTGTTAATTCATCCGCTACCCATCCGAGTCCATCCAAAAGTACGGCCCCTTTCAACTGTGGGATTTTTAATTCTTTGGGGGCATCGGGTACATGAACCATTTTGGTCGGGTCGGCGTCGATAATGACGGTAAGCTTGGTGTCCAAGTCGGCCATGACTTTTTCCATGGTGAAGGTGATGGGCGGCGGCATGGGTTGCTTGA
>CALDQF010000245.1 GCA_937911845.1 uncultured Phycisphaera sp.
CAAGGTCGCATTCCTCAGGTCCGCACCAGACAGGAACGCACTACCCAGGTCCGCAGCAAACATGAACGCACCAGACAGGTTCGCACACCCCAAATATAATCCTGACAAATCAACACGCGGAACGGCATCCAATTCTGTCAGAAGCAGCGACCCATTCCCATCACAATCTGAGTATTGAAAGATGTCTGCGTGGGACACAGATGCAACGGCAAGGGCAACGGACGATACGAGGGCAGATGAACGCATAGAAAACTCCTGACCACAGGGTAAATGAGGTCAGGGTTCGTGGGTAGGGGTTCAGGAATCGGAAAGCAACTGCATCAGGGCATTCACTTTTTGCTCATCAAGCGTGTCTATGAGGTGGTGCAGAGCGGCTCTCTTTTGACCCAATTCGTATAATTTTGGCGCCCCGATCGTATAACTCAAACGGGGTTCAACGAAAATCGCCCCTCACGGGCTGTGAAGGGCGATAATGCCGATGGTGGGATTCGAACCCACAACATGCTGATTTTGAATCAACCACCTCTGCCAATTGGGTCACATCGGCTGTGATGCGCAATAGTACCAAAGCTCAGAACGACGGCTTGGGTTTTCGCACTTTCAAGAGGGCTTCCGCCACCACGAGATCCTCTCGGGTGGTGATCTTGAGGTTGCTGGGGTCGCCTTCGACGACCAGCACTTCGATGCCTTGGGCCTCCAAGATGCCCGCGTCGTCGGTGTGGGGCAGTGATTCTTGGGCGTAGGCCTGCACCAAGGTGTCCCGGGCGAAGCATTGGGGGGTTTGGATGGCCACCAACTGGTCGCGATCCACCGTGGCTTCCACCGCCCGCGCGTCCGCGGACACCCGCCCTGCATCACCCAAGATGTCGTCGATGATCGCGTCGGCCGACTCACCCAGATCACGTGATTCTGAGGAGACTTGTTTGAGGGTGTCTCGAACCGAGATGCCGGGGATGACGGCCGGAGTTTTGGCCGCGGCCTCGACCATGCGGTCCATGAGGGCGTCGTCGATCAACGGTCGCGCGGCATCGTGGACGGCCACATGGGTGCAATCGTCGTCCAGTGCATGCAAGGCGGCTCGCACCGAGTCGGTTCGCTCCGCACCACCCGCCACGGTCTTGACTCCCAGGAAGGACAAGGCCGGACCAAACCGAGATTCAAACGCCGCATCAACACGGCCGTCGCTCTCGGCTGGACCCGCGACGATGATCTGGTGCACGTCGTCGCGTTTGGCGAAAAATTCCACCGTCCGAAGCAGCACGGGGCGGCCGCCCAACTCTTCGGAGAGTTTGTCACCACCAAAGCGAGCGCCGCGCCCGGCGGCGGGAATGATCACGGTCAGTTGGATGTCGCTCATGCTTTGACCTTCTTTCGGGGTGACTTCTTGGCGGCTTTCTTGGTGGCTTTCTTGGTGGTTTTTGTCGCCCTCTTGGTGGTCTTGGATGCCACTTTCTTGGTGCGCTTGATCTTGGTTGTGGGCTTTGGCTTCAGCAGAGGGCCCAAGAATCGACCGGTATGGCTGCCTTTCACTTGGGCCACTTCTTCGGGCACCCCTTGACCCACAATGGTGCCGCCACCGGATCCACCTTCGGGACCGAGATCGATGACCCAGTCCGCACAGCGAATGACGTCCAAGTTGTGTTCAATCACAATCAGGCTCGCGTCGGTATCGGCGAGGCGCTGCAGCACATTGAGTAGACGTTCCACATCCACAAAATGAAGACCCGTGGTGGGTTCGTCCAGCACGTACAGCGTGTGCCCAACGTTGCTTCGCCGACCGAGTTCTGCCGCCAATTTTACCCGCTGCGCTTCGCCGCCCGAAAGGGTGGTTGCGGGTTGACCCAAGGTGAGATAGCCCAGACCAACATCTCGCAGGCACTCGGCCATGCGCAGGATCTTGGGATGGGCTTCGAAAAAGCTCACCGCGTCTTCAATGGTCATTTTCAAAATGTCGGCGATGGTCTTGCCTCGGTAGGTCACTTCGAGGGTCTCTCGGTTGTACCGCTTGCCTTGGCAGACTTCGCAGGTCACTTGCACGTCGGGAAGGAAGTGCATCTCGACGGTCTTCACCCCTTGGCCCTGACAGGCCTCACAGCGCCCGCCTTTGACATTGAAAGAGAAGCGGCCTACTTCGTACCCCCGAAGACGGGCTTCGGTGGTTTTGGCGAACACTTTTCGGATCTCATCAAAGATCCCCGTGTAAGTCGCGGGGTTGCTGCGGCTGGTGCGCCCGATGGGGGATTGGTCCACTTCGACCAGACGGTCGATCTTGGACAAGCCATTGACTCGATCGTGGGGCAGCGGATGTTCACGTCCACCGAGGTGCCGCCGCACCGCGCGAAGAAGAATCTGGTTCACCAAGGTGCTCTTACCCGAGCCCGAGACGCCCGTCACGCACACCAGACCGCCGAGCGGGAAGGTGGCGTCGATGCCTTGCAAGTTGTTCCCTCGCGCGTTCTTGACGACGAGTGCGGATTTTTGGTTCAGGGGCCGGCGATCTTCAGGCGTGGGCAGGCCGCGCCGACCGGAGAGGTAGTCCCCGGTGAGGCTGTTCTTGTTCTTGGTGACTTGGGCGGGGGTGCCCTCGGCGACCACGGTTCCCCCGTGCACGCCGGCGGCCGGGCCAATGTCCACCAAGTGATCAGCGGCCCGAATGGTGTCTTCGTCGTGCTCCACCACCACGACGGTGTTGCCGATGTCAGTCAAGTGCCGCAGGGTTTGCAGCAGGCGTTCGTTGTCCCGTTGGTGCAGACCAATGGTTGGTTCGTCCAACACATAACAGCAACCCACCAAACCCGATCCCACTTGGGTGGCCAAGCGAATGCGTTGGGCTTCGCCGCCAGAAAGAGTGTTGGACGCGCGATCCAGAGTGAGATACCCCAAGCCGACGGATTGCATGAAGCCAAGTCTTGCTTTGACTTCTTTCAAAATGGGCGCGGCGATTCGGTCACCTTCCTCGCCCAGTGTGAGCGTGTCGAAGTACGCCACCGCTTCCACGATTGACATCGCCGCGACTTCGGCGATGTTGGGTCCTTCAGCGCCCAACCGGACTCCCAAAGATGCGGGCTTCAATCGCTGCCCGCCACAGGCTTTGCACGGGGTGGAACGCATGTAGCCCTGCAGTCGTTCTTTGACCGCGTCGCTTTCGGTTTCGTCGTGGCGGCTTTTTAAGCTGGGGATGACGCCGGGCCATGAAATGTTGCCAATATTCCCTCCGTGCATCAGGACTTCCCGAACTTTGGAGGGGAGTTCTGAGTAGGGGAGATGACGGTCCAGACCGCAAGCGTCGCAGAACTTCCGCATCATGCGGGCGTACCAGCGATTCATGCGGGGGCCATTTTTTCGCCACGGCTCAATGGCTTCTGCGTACCCGACGGAAGGGTCTGGCACCACCAGTTCCTCGTCGTATTCGAGCATGCGGCCGAGACCTTCACAGACAGGGCACGCGCCGAAGGGACTGTTGAACGAGAACATTCGAGGTTCAAGTTCGGGCAGTGAGCATTCCGGGTGCAACTCGCACGCAAACGATTCACTGAAGGGATGGTCGGTCCATGTGCCTTCGTTTTCCACGCTGGCGATCAGCGAGCCGTCACCGAGTCGAAGGCAGGCTTCAACGGAATCGGCAAGTCGATCCCGTTGGCCGGACTTGATGGCCACCCGACCGAGCACCGCTTCGATGTTGTGCATTTCGTAGCGCGCCAAGCCCAGCGGGTTGGCGCCCCCTTCTCGCAAAGCATCACGGAGATCATGCACGGTGCCGTTGACGCGGATCCGAACCACGCCTTGCCCTTGCAACTCTTCCAGCACTTCACGGTGGTGCCCCTTCTTGGCCCGAATGACGGGCGCCATCAGCAGCATGCGCGTGCCCTCGGGGAAGTCATGCAACGCATCAGTAATTTGGGTGGCGTTGGCTCCGGTGATCGGCCGGCCACACACTTCGACGTTCTCATCCACATGCCAACAGGTTGGGGTGCCAGCTCTGGCAAAGAGCAGCCGGAGGTAGTCCCAAATTTCCGTGGTGGTGGCCACGGTGGACCGTGGGTTGTGTCCTCCCGATCGTTGTTGGATCGCGATGGTGGGAGGAAGGCCCTCGATAGATTCCATGTCGGGCTTGCGCAGTTGATCCAAGAACTGGCGGGCGTAGGCCGACAGAGACTCCATGTATTTGCGCTGACCTTCGGCGTACACGGTGTCAAAGGCCAAAGAGCTTTTGCCGGAGCCGGATGGACCGGTAATGACCACCAATTGCTCGCGAGGGATGTCCAAATCCACGTTTTTGAGGTTGTGCTCTCTGGCGCCACGGATCGAGATGGTGTTGGCGGGGGCCATGGGATGTGATTCTAGGGCGTGTTCTTGTCTTGACTCCGGGCAACTCAGGCTGAGAATGGTGTGATGCTTTTGCTTCTGCTTGCTGTTGATGCCACCATCGTGTCCGAATCCTCTTCGATCGATCTGTCCGGCTCCGTTGGGTTGGCTTTTGAAGGGGCTCTGATTGGGAACTACGACGAAGAAGCCAATCCTCAAGGCACCCTCACCCGCCCCGGATTGTTTGGGGGATCAGGAAATCAGCCAATCAGCACTTCCTTGTCCTTTGCGATCGGTTTTGATGACCAGAGTTTGCCCGAAGGTCAGATCCTCTTTGCTCTCAAAGGAAAAACACTTCAGTTGTCGTCAATCGAGGCCGCACTGCCCAGTGCGTCGGTGAATCTGGGTTTGGAACTTCTGTTCGAAACATTTCGCTCGATCGCACCGGACAGTTTGTTCTTTGGAGGCATTCCATTGCCGCTCGAGATTGGCGCCGTGGATCTCACCAACCGCGCGGTCCGCTTGGCCAATCCTGTCGATTTCATGTTGTTGCCAGCACCCGGCGGTGACATTTTTGCTTTTTCTGGGCCGTTGCCTTTGTTGTACGAAGGCGTGATTGATTTGCAAGGCACCCCGACTCCGATTTCCTTTCCGTTTGCGCTCGAGGTCGACGGTCAAATCAGCAGTGATGGTTCAGAACTGTCCGTGTCGGCATCCACCTCAGTGAACGAATCTTTACCTCCCGAGACGCCCGTCGGGTTTGCTGATATCCCTTTGCCCCTGCCCACCATTTTGCCGCCCGGAGAGACGGCGAATTGTTTGTTGAGCCAAGATTTGGTGCAAATAGACAGCACGCTTGATATTGGCTTTGTCTTGGTCGCTTCAGCGCCCAGTGGTCCAGAAGGTGACGCTGATGGCGATGGTGATGTGGACTTCGAAGATTTGGTTCGGGTTCTTGCGGAATGGGGCGAGTGCATTGCTCCTGGAGCATGCTCGGCAGATTTCAACGCAGACGGAGAAGTTGGATTTGAAGACCTGTTGGTGGTCTTGACCGGTTGGGAGTGAACGGGGGTTACCCGACTTCGCGACGGTCGAACAAAGCCACGGCCAAGCCCAAGATCCCAATGGTCAAGCAAGCCGCGTAGGCGGTGGCTCGAGCGGCGTAATCTCGGGGGATTTTTCGATCTTGGGTGAGGGCATCGGCCAACCAGAGGATCTGGAAGTTGGGCACGATCGTTCGGGCAGTGCGCAAACTTCGATGCTTGAGGCCTTCTTGACCCTCGGCAAAGTCTGAAAGTCGGTTGCCTTCTTTGAGTTGAATGACCCGTTCTTCAACTTGGCTGGTGATGGTGCTGCCATCGGCCTGGATGAAGCTGCGGAAGATGGGAACCTCTTCGGCCTCACCCCGTGCCATGGCCCGTTCGCGCCATCGGTCTTCGATGGCGTTCATGGGGCGTCCCAAAAAGTGATCGGAAAGCAGGCCGCCCAAGAAGAGGCCAATCGTGATGGTGAGGGTGGCGGCTTGGCGGGTCCGAGTGGATGCAGCCACGGCGATCGCGGTCAAGACCACAACCGCCAGCGCGACCAAGCCCACGGCCAGCCACAACTCGACTCGGAATCCTTCGGTGAAGGGGCGCCGGGAAAAGTCCGGTCCAAAATTCAACGCCAATGCCCAAGCGATCCCCAGCAGGGGGGCAATGGCCAGCATGGCGGACGCCGGAAAATTTCGGCC
>CALDQF010000246.1 GCA_937911845.1 uncultured Phycisphaera sp.
CCCTTGGCCGAGCCTGATAAGGTTGATTTACGCCGTATCGTGGGGCAAGATCGTGAAGCCATCATTCGCCTCGACTTGGCCGGTATTCGAAACGGTACAGAGCCTGATGTGGTTCTTCGCCCCAGCGATCAAATCATTGTGGGTACAGGATTTTGGAATCGTCCAATGTTCATTCTCCGTGAGGGTTTCCGAACGAATTATGGCTTCAGCCTTCGTTTGGATCGGAACTTCGGAAATGAAGTCTTTGGCGTACCTCCCTTTGCCGGTTTTGGGGGCTAAATCGCCTCTTTAGGGCTCTGATTGGACTGGATCTGCCTGAAACAATGACCGATGGATCATCGTATCTATTGTTAATGCAAGGCTGCCCCTCGTTATGAACCCGCAACAAGCCCATTCAGATTCAGCCTCTCCAAACTTTGGAGATCTTGCGGTCGTTGGCCTGCTGGCGGTTTCTTTCGTGGCTTATTTCTGGGATTTCCTTTTTCGTCAGTGTGAATGGGCCTTCCAACAGACTGACGATTGGGGGCACACCCTGGTCGCTCCACTGATTGCAGGCTGGTTCCTTCGACGTGCTTGGCCTCAGATCGAATCCTCGGGCGTTCGAGTCTTCTGGTGGGGACTTTTGCCTTTGGGCTTTGGGCTGATGTGGTACGCGACTTGTGTTTTTGGCCCGCCTGTCTTGCATCATCACAATCTCCGCGGGTTTGGGGTGGTGTGCAGCTTGGGTGGGTTGGGACTGCTGTTGTTGGGGCCAGCCTCCATTCGGCACCTGATCTTCCCCATGCTTTTTTTGTTCGTTTTTGGCCAAACCATCTCCGAGCGTTTGATGTCTTACGTCACGCATCCCATGCAATCGATCACTGCTCTTGGAGCACATTTGCTGTTGGTGCTGGGGACTCTTGATGCCGAACTTGAAGGCAACGTGATTCGTATCTACGTGATGGGTGATGACATGTCTACAAGCGTTATCCCCTTGAATGTGGCTGAAGCTTGCAGCGGGATGCGTATGTTGATGGCGTTTTTGGCTATTGGAACCACGATGGCCTTCGTGTCGTTCCAGCGGTGGTGGCAGAGGGTCACTTTGATTGCCTCTGCCTTCCCTGTCGCATTGACGGTTAATGTTGTTCGTGTGCTGGTGCTCGGCTTGTTAAGTTTGATCGATCCAGATCTCGGGACAGGCGAAGTCCACACGATGGTTGGTGTTTTCCTTTTAATCCCCGCTTGGCTCCTCTTCCTTGGTGTAGCAGAGATATTGAAGCGATTGGTGGTTGACCCTCCAAATGATGTTTCGCACCTGGGAGCTGCGTCATGAATCTTGGCTTCAAACTTCGTCCGGCGCATCGACATGCGATGCTGATTGTGGTGGGACTGGTTGGACTTTCTCGTATTGGCATGGGCTTCGCCATGGACTCGTTGAACATTTACTTGAAGAAGGAACCGGTGCCGATCCGACGGGCTTTGGCAGACGTTCCTCGGATCCTCGGTCAATGGGAAGCGGTTGGTGACGATCAACGGTTGTCTGAAGAATTCATCGAAGAACTTGGCACCGACCAGTTTCTCACGCGCTCCTATGAAGATGCAAGCGGTCGGTTCCTCCAGCTTCATCTGGCGTATTACACCGGGATGATTGATGCGGTACCGCACGTGCCCGATCGGTGCTTGGTGGCGACCGGAGGTTTTGATCTTGATCAGCGGCCGGAAAATTTGCCACTCGCCATCGATCAGTCGAACTGGAAGAAAATCGATGACTCTTGGTTTGAGGTCGGCATCGAAGATCCATTGACGGGAAGAATTGCAGGCGTTTCTCTGCCGACCGGAGATTTGTCTCTTCGAACCAGCAGCTTCATACGTTCGGATCAGCCCGGAACTGTGCTCTGGGGGGGGTATTTCTTTGTGGCGAACGGGAAATTTGCTGCCACTCCGGAGTCCGTCAAACGGCTGGCTTTTGACCCATCTCAAAAGATGGCGTATTACTGCAAGGTGCAACTGGTGACACAGATGAAACGTCGCCAAGATCGATCTGAATTTGTTGATGCAAGTCGAGAGTTTCTCGAACTTCTTTTGCCCTATCTGATGCGGAGTTTGCCGGATTGGCGATCACTTACCGCAGATTTGGAGTCCTCCTGATGCGACAGAACTCTGTTAGAAATCCAGTCGGTGCCCTCAACGTCAAATTGCTGCTGATTCTCTCCATTATCGGCATGTCATTGGTAGGCGGGCTCGCTGGTGCGTATTTTTTCTTGGTTCTCCGTAACGCTTCAACAATTTATGCCAAAGGTGTGGAGCTTGAGCAGGCCGGAGACCTGAGGAGTGCTCGCCGAAGTTATGGCAGAGTCTTAGGCAAAGAGCCACGAGAACTTGAGTATCTCACTGCTCTACAGCGAGTCATCCTCATGACCTCGCCAAACTCAACCG
>CALDQF010000247.1 GCA_937911845.1 uncultured Phycisphaera sp.
CCCGCAAGCCCGACGGCAGCGGTACACCGGCGCCTACGGCCTCCCAGAAAAAGATGCCAAGGCTCTGGTGGCCGATCCAAACTTCTGCTTCTTCTATGAGGCCGCCATTGAAAAAGCTTCATCCGAAGCAGCCCACGCCACCGCAAAATTGTTGTTGAATACCGCTGCCAAGATGGCCAACGAACTCAACACCACGGTGCCGGAACTGGGCGCAACCCCACAACAAGTCGCCGCATTGGTGGCGCTGCGGGCCTCGGGGGACATCGGATCAAACGCCGTAGAAACCATTTTCGGCCTGCTCTGCCAAGAAGACACCGAAGCCGCAGAGATCGCAGAACGCGAAGGCTTGCTGCAAGTCAGAGACGAAGGTGCGATGGATGCATGGGTGGCAGCGGCGGTGGCGGCCCATCCACAAGCCGCCGAAGACTTTGCCTCCGGGAAAGATGCCGCAGTGGGCCGCCTCATGGGCGAAGTCATGAAGCAATCGGGTGGACAAGCGGATGCTTCGGCGGTCCGAGAAAAGCTCATCGCAACGTTGAGATCCTGACGGCACAATCCCCCCAAGCCGCACCACACTCGTGCCCACTCAAGCAATCTGAACTCGAACTGGATTCGAAAGCTCTCGCGGTCACGTTCTTGTTGCCTCTTCATTGGAGGCCGAACAAGAAAGCGAGAGAGTCATCATGCGGTTGCACCGTTGGCGTTCGGGCCTTTTTGGCACCGCGCTGTCTATTTTGTCCACGCTCTTAGTGGCCACGACGTTGCCTGGCAATGTCTGGGCTGATTTCAACAACGACCCAGATGATGGTGGGCCACCACCTCCGCCGCCTCCACCGCCTCCACCGCCGCCAAGCGAACCGCCGCCACCACCAGTGGAGCCACGCATGGGATTCCACAGCATCGACCTGATCACCGGCAACTTGGTTCATCTCGACGAGACCACACCAGGAGAAGCCACTGTCACGGTGGTTGGACCGACCGAAGTTGAATGGACATCACCACGGCTTGCCGGTGGAGTGGCCGTGCTCTTTGCGATCGACCGCGTCGACGGGTGGGAAGTGCTTCGCCGTCTTGATCCCGGCACCGGACAAGTGATGAGCGAATCCCTCTTGCAGTCGGTTGGAGGTCAAACCCCTGCCTACACCGGTGGCTTTGCCACTTCACCGCAAGGACTTCGTTTGGCCTGGCGATCAGAAGGGGATCGATTTGATCAACTCTCTGAACTGGCACCAAATGGGCAGATTGGCCGGACCCTCGATCTCGA
>CALDQF010000248.1 GCA_937911845.1 uncultured Phycisphaera sp.
GCCGGAGATTGCCAAGCCCCTGCGCAGCGAGAACATGCACGAGGTGGTGGACGCGTGGTACGCCGATTTTGTGGACATGGAGCAGGCGGCTTTATTCGATCTCATCCTGGCCGCCAACTACCTGGACATCCCGCCGCTGCTGGACCTGGGCACCGCCAAGGTGGCCAGCATGATCAAGGGCAAGACGCCGGAGGAGATCCGGGAGACCTTCCAGATTGTGAACGATTTCACACCCGAGGAGGAGGCGGAGGTCCGCGCCGAGAATGAATGGTGTGAACAATTGGAGGATGAGCAGAACGGCGCCGCCGCCACGGTCTGAGCTCTGAGCGGCGGTGCGTGTGTTGTGTTTGATTTTATAATGTGCGGCGTAGGAGTAAACAAGGTTTGCATGTATTACAATAGGGAAGAAGAAGACGGCGCGCCGTACCCGGAGGAGGAGGACGGCACGCTGTGGGTGGGCGTGGGGTGCGCGGGCGTGGCCCTGGGCATGTACCTCCTGGCGGGCGCGTGGGACCTGTACGCCTGCCATCAGGGGGTGTGCTCGCACTAGGCGTGCCGCAGCAGCGTGCGCGCCAGGTGAACTAGCTCGGACACGGTCTTGCAGTCCACGTAGTTGTAGTGCGCAATGGCCTGCATGAGGGGGTGCGTGGCAAACTTCTCGGGCACGTGGCGCTGGAGCCACCACGCGCCTGTCATGGCGCTCTCGCCATCGCCCGGCCCGTCCTCCTCCCACTGCGTCTGGATGACGTCCCGCAGCGCGGCGCACGTGTGCTTGAGCTTGGCGTTGGGCAGCCCCAGGTGCGGGCCCAGGTGCTTGTACAGGTCGCTGCACGCGTCCCGCCACGGCAACGCGTCCGGCCACGGCGCGCGCGGGTGGCGCTTGCGCGCGGCGGCGTACATGTCTTTCTCCGCGCGGGACCAGTGCAGGATGGGCGCCTCCTCGGCCTGGGCGCACATGTGGTCCAGCCAGGCCTGCACAATCTTGGTCTCCTCGTCCAGGTGCAGCCGGGGCGCCACAAAGTGCTTGAAGCCGGTCCACGCGCCGCGGCGCAGCGTCCCGCAACCGATCATGAAGATCATGGGCGTGCCGCCCATGACGGGGAAGGTGCTGAAGTCGTCATCCAGGCCAAGCAAGCCAACCTTCATGTTCGGGGTTACGTTTCTTGTGCTTTTGATTGCCCGTACGACGGCGCTGTTGATCCTGGTCAGGTGAACGGGGTGGTGGAGCGTTTGCTTGAAATGGGTTGCGACGAGATCGCCATCTCCGACACGATTGGTTCGGCGTTACCGGCCAAAGTCAACGCCGTTCTTGCGGCGTGCGCGAGCAGCCTGCCACTCGCGGCCACCGCTTTGCATCTCCATGACACCCGTGGTGCGGCTTTGTCGTGTGTTGGCGCTGGTCTGGCGGCGGGGGTTCGAATATTCGATGCGTCGGCAGGGGGATTCGGTGGGTGTCCGTTCGCACCGGGGGCCGGTGGGAATTTGGCTACGGAGGATCTCGTGGATTTCTTGGAGAACGAAGGCTTTAACCCTGGCGTTGACTTGTCCAAGTTGGCCCGGGCGACCGATGTGGTGGCATCGGCGCTCGAGCGTGAGCCACCCTCGGAGGTTTGGAAGCGTTTGCGAGGCACCTCGTGCTAATTGAATCGCTCGACCAGGTCGACTCCACCAATGAAGAAGCCAAACGTCGATTGGAGGCAGGGGCTGAGGGCGTGCATTGGTTGCGTGCATCCATGCAAACGGCGGGCCGGGGCACGCACGGGCGAGCGTGGGATTCCCCCGATGATGCTGGCCTGTACCTCACTCGTTACACGCGGCATGAGGAACCATTCTCGCCTGATGGCCTGACGCCAACGGTGGGTATTGCCCTGGCGGAAGCCATTCGTAGTGCCACTGGCGTTCCGGTGTGTGTGAAGCCCATCAACGATTTGGTGTGTGACGGTTTCAAACTCGGCGGAATCTTGGTGGAAGGCACCCGAACCCCAAATGGCATGCTCACATCCATCATTGGCATTGGTTTGAACGTCGGGTCGGGTCCGCGCCGGGTGCGGGCCGATGGTTGGCCCGCGGCTTCGTTGCAAGATGTGTTGCCAGCCGGTCAGCCTGTACCTGAAATTCCCGAACTGGCCCGTTTGGTAGCATCACGCGTCGAGGATCGCATGGCGAATCTGCACCGTGGTGGTCCGGCGGCTCTGCGTACCGCTTGGTCCAGGGTCGCGCTCGATGGTGCACTTTGGCCCCAAAACGAACCCGGCGGCCGCTGAGCGACCGCCGGGGAAAGTATTAAAAAGATGAAGGAAGTGTCCGGACGTGCCGGTCACCCATCCCGTCGGCAGGTGATCGCTCTGCGGGGGGCACGGTTCCGGTGTGGGGTTTGAATAGTCATGCTGGATCACCTCCTTGAAGAAGAATTATGGCCAGCCGTCGCAGCCCCAAGCCGCCGCCGGCCGAAATTTTCCCTTCAGCGTCCAGAAGGGCTCATCGCCCGATCCCTCGAAAGGAGGTGTCGGTCGTCAAGGATTCCTATGTTCGTCGCCGTCGGGTTCTCCTCCGGTTGCGAACAAAGTCCTCCTTAATAGTTCTTACTTCGGAAATTTTAGACCCGCAGCATGAGGCCACCAAAAAACTGGCCAGATGAACGATTATTCCTCTTCTTCGGACTCCCAGTCATCCCCGTCGAGGTCTTCTTCGCCTTCGCCGTGGTATTCCGCCAGCATGCTGGACCGGTCTTTGGCTTGCATGAGCTTTTTCATGTCTTCCCAACCGGCCAAGTCGATCAGGATTTCGCTGGCCACACCAGCGCCTTTCGCTTCTCCGACGATGCCAGCTTGTCGCATCTGTTCAACCATGCGGCTCGCTCTGGTGTCACCCATCCGAAGACGTGTCTTGAGCAATGTGATGGACCCGCTGTCACGTTCAATCAGCAAACGAACCGCTTTGTCGAACTCTTGATCTTCCAAAGCTTCTTTCAGAACGTCGTACGGGTCAGCTTCGTCGTTTTCGGCAATCTCATCAAGCCGAACAAGGTCACGCTCGAATTGCGGCGCCGCGACATCTTCAAGGAATCCCGCAGTGTGGACAATTTCTTCGGTGGAGACAAAGGCCCCTTGTCCGCGAACCAGATTCGGTCCGTCTTTGATCAACATGTCGCCGTTGCCAAGCAAGACTTCAGCTCCGCTGACATCAAGCATGATGCGACTGTCAAGGGAGGAGTTCACTCGACATGCAACCCGGAACGGAACATTGGATTTGATTAGGCCCGTCACCACGTTGCGCTCAGGTCGTTGTGTAGCCAAGATCAAGTGGATGCCCACGGCCCGAGCCTTCTGGGCAATCTTGACGATCGGGACTTCTGCGTCCTTTCCTTCCTCGAGGATCAAGTCGGCAAGTTCGTCAACCACAATCACAATAAAGGGCAACTTCTTCGGCGTGAGCTTCATCTCGCGCTCATCCGTGATCCCCATTTTTTTGCACAGCTTTTCGGGATCCTCGCCGAGTTTGTTGTACTCAGCAATGCTTCGTACCTTGGCGTTCTTCAGAAGCGTGTATCGGCTTTCCATTTGGTGGACGGCCCACTGCAAGACACCCTTCGCTCGGTCTGTTTTCGTCACTACCGGACAAGCCAAGTGTGGGATGGCTTTGTAGGTGTCGAACTCCACCTGCTTCGGATCCACCAGCACGAGCTTCACTTCATCCGGGCGCTTGGTGAACAGCCAACTCATCAAGATGGTGTTGATGCACACCGACTTGCCGGAACCCGTGGTTCCCGCAATCAACATGTGCGGCATCTTGGTGAGGTCGTAGACCATCGGTTCTCCCGAGGCATTTTTCCCCAGGTACATCGGAAGGCTCATCTTGGATCCTCGTCCAGATTGCAGTATTTCACGAATCCGGACCAGCTCGGGAGTTGGATTGGGCACTTCAATCCCGATTCGACCTTGACCGATGTTTGAGTCGATTCGCAAGCTAGGAACTTCTATCGCGCGGGCCAAGTCCTCAGCCAAGCCGCGAATAGATTTTACTTTGGTGCCACGGGCCAACTTCACTGCAAAGAGCGTGATGGTTGGTCCAGCGTCGATGTCTTGGATCTCTCCGTCAATGCCGAATTCACTGAAGGCCTCCAGCAACTGTTCGGCTTGATCTGAGATGGTCAGGCTGCGATCAGCTTCGTCGACAGGTTCGCTTTCTTCCAGAAGATCCATTTGAGGAAACTTCCACTTGCCGTCGTATTGCACTTGTGGAGGCAAGGGTGCGTTTTCATTTCGTTTGCTCAGCCGCTCGCGGATCTTCTCGAGCGCTGCCGATTTGGCTGCGGCGAGTGACTCGTCTTCATCCTCGTCTTCATCCTCTTCTTCCTCCTCATCTTCCTCCTCATCTTCCTCTTCCCAATCTTCTTCCTCTTCCTCCCAATCCTCTTCGTCCGCGTCGGTCAACTCATACTCATCTTCTTCCCACTCTTCTTCCTCGGCGTCTTCAGGTTCAAGCACCGCCACGGTGGCCGCGGGCTTGGCTTTCTTCGACTTGCGTCCACCGGCTCGAGCCCCACCAGCCGTCGCTGGTTCTGGCTGCACCAGGTTGATCACCACCGTGATGGACTCTCGGCAGTACTGCAGGAGTTTGGCAAAGCGGAGTCGAGCCAAAATAGGAGAGAGCATGCGGTCGGCCGCACACCACAAACCGATGGCCAATCCCGTGCCGCAGATGATCGGGGTGCCCAGCCAGCCGAAGCGGGGGCCCAATTCTCCCACAATCCAAGCGCCCACAGCGCCGCCGTTCCCGTCGGGCAGAACCCCGAACCCACTGGCGAATTCAGCCCACAGTGCGGCCAAGGCCAAAGTGCTCATGACGACGCCACCGGCCCGGACCCAAAGGTGGTCGGTTTGCTGTCCTCTGATGGATTGGATCAGCAGCATGATGGCGCCAATCACCGCCAACCACACGCCCGTGCCAAAGGTGCCGAACAGCCGAGCGGCCAACAGCGCTCCCAGGCTGCCCATGGCATTTTGGATGTTTTCACCCTCATTGGCGGGGGCCACGAATTCTGAAGGGGCATCGGCCGCGTCATAGGTCAGCAAGGCGAGCGCACAGAAGATGGATGCAAACAGGAGCCCGGGTCCGAACAGCGGCATCAGCGCGGTTTTGAGCTGGTTGAATCGATCGACAGTGAACAACGACTCGCCTTTTTTGGACGAGGACTTCTTTTTTCGTGGCATGACATCCATATCGGCCGAGCCGGCTGTTTTGGCCCTGAGATTGAGGCTTTGGCGAGAACTTTTTACCTTTGGGCCCCAGTCCGCACGGTCGTACGGGCTGGGGTAGGCTTCCGCTATGCCTGAGGCAGAATCACCCCCCTTTATGGATCTCCCAGAACGTTACCGGACTTTGCACGATCGAATTGAAGCTGCTGCGGCCAAAGACGGCCGCACGGGCAGCGATGTCCGATTGGTGGCGGTGACCAAGTTTGCCACCGACGACCAAATCCGCGAACTGCTGGACCTTGGACACCGCGATTTGGGCGAAAACCGACTGCAAGTCATGGATGCCCATGCCGAGACGGTGGCCGACTGGCAAGAGCGTCACGCGTTGATTGGTGCCGGCGAGGAAACCGTCCGCTGGCATTTCATTGGCGGTTTGCAACGCAACAAGATCAAGTCGGTGTGCCGATCGTGTCGGTTGATTCATTCGGTCGACAACCTCCGCTTGGCCGAGGAGATCGACAAGGCTTCGGCCAACTTGGGCCGTTCCGAGCCTATGGAAGTGTTGATTCAGGTCAACGTTGCGGGCGAGAAGCAAAAAGGTGGGTGTCCTCCGGGGGCCGAGGGCCCATTGATTGAAGTCATCACCGATGAGTACCCCGATATTCGGATCCGCGGCTTGATGTGCATGGCGCCGTTTTCGGACAATCCAGAAGACGCTCGTCCTGTGTTTGAACAGGCCCGCGAAATGTTCGAAACCATCCGACGGCTGGGCACAGGTGGCCCATCTTTTGACATTCTGTCTATGGGTATGACCAACGACTTTGAAGTCGCCGTCGAATGTGGCTCCAACTTGATTCGTGTGGGCAGCGCGCTCTTTCCACCCCCAACCGACGCATGAGCCGCATCGACCAGATGTTCAGTGAGCGAGGCCCGACCGCTTCGTTCGAATTCTTTCCGCCCAAAGATGGGGAAGCTTGGGACGCGTTGTTCGCGGGGATCAGCGCGTTCGAGCAGTTGCAACCGTCTTTTGTCTCGGTGACCTATGGCGCGGGCGGAAGCACGCGGGCGCGTACCCATGACTTGGTGGTGCGGCTGCGAAGCGAGACGTCTTTGTTGCCCATGCCTCACTTGACCGGCCGTGGGCACACCAAGGCCGAAATTGAATCCATTTTGGAGCGTTTCGCTGAGTGCGGTGTCGACAATATTTTGGCTCTCCGTGGCGATCCGCCCAAAGATGGCGACCCTGGACCTGGTGATTTCCCTCATGCCATCGATTTGGTTCGATTCATCACATCCTTCAACGAGTCGGGGGGACATCCCAACGGAGGTTTTGCCATTGGCATTGCCGGATATCCCGAAGGGCACCACGAAACCCCCAACCTTCTGACCGAAATGGATCACTTCCGGGCCAAGGTGGATGCGGGGGCCGATTTTGCCATCTCACAATTGTTCTTCGACAATCGACGGTTCTTGGATTGGCGGGACCGTTGCTCCATGGCGGGCATTCAGATTCCATTGGTGGCGGGTCTGATGCCAATCACCAGTGCCGGAGGTATGCGCCGCATGGCGGAGTTGGCGGCCGGCACGTTGATCCCGGCCCGACTGCTTCGAGGCGTCTTGGACCGTGAAGCCGATCCAGAAATGGTGGAAGCGTTTGGGGTGCTCTGGGCCACCGAACAATCACGCGATTTGTTGGATCATGGTGTTGCCGGTTTGCATTACTACACCTTGAATCGTTCTCGAGCCGCTCGGCGGGTATATGAGACCTTGGGCATCCGGGACAGCCGTTCTTTCATGACGGGTTCGTGAATGGCTTCGGCCCCGGTATGCTGCGTCTTATGTTCCCATCTGCTGCTGTTGCCGCCTTTCTTGCCCAAGCGGGTCCGCCGGAGGCGGTGGTCTCGGGCACGCCTTCGCCATTGCTCGCGTTTCTTCTGATGGCGGTCCTTGGTGCGGCCGTGGTCTTGATCAACCTTTGGTCCAGCAAGCGGAGCCACCGGGAGTGAGCTCGCTCGGTCGATCGCTGTTGGCGGTCAACTTGGTGTTGCTGTCGGCGTTGTTCATCTTCCAATTGGAATCAGCCGCCCGTGGCGGTGCCGTGGACCCACGACCTCGTGGTTCGTATTTGATGGTGACCAGCACCATGGAATCCGGAAACTCCGAAGTTCTCTACTTGATCGATGACGCGAATCGCGAAATGGTTGCGTTGCGCTGGGATCAAGTCAGCCAAGCGTTTATCGGTTTGGGATACCGGGACATTGACCGAGACACCAAACAGTTGGCGCCCAAGGCTTCGGAGGTGGGGCGATGAAGCACGAGTGGCCTCTGTTGGCTTCGAGTTTGGTTTTGATGGGCTTGTTGGTCGCGGGACCACTGTCCGCGGGGCCAACCCCCAGTTCTTTGGCCGCCGCCGCTTTGGCCGGTGACAGCGTTGTGCATGACGATTTCAGCGTGACGACGTACCGGCCCGGTACCTCCGCCGGTGAGACGTTCGTGGTGGTGTTGGACCATCGCACCGAAACCATTCATGCGTACCGGGTGCGTCCGGGTGCCCGTCCCGAGCTTGAGCGCTTGAGTGTGGATCGGTTGTCCGAGGTCTTTGCCCGAGCGGCTGGCGACCGTTGATTGTGCTTCGTTCGGAGTAGAGAGTGTTCGATTCAAGGGGTGTTGATGCAACCGCAGGATGAATGGCTGCTGACCGATGGACTTGGTGGATTCGCCATGGGTACTCGTGATGGCGTGCCGCGCCGCCGGTACCACGGTTTGTGCATCGCCAGTATGGCGCCACCATTGCGGCGTCGGACTATTCTCCGTGCTGCGATGGCCGAAGTTGTGGAGCCCGGCGACAAAACACCACTGTGGCAAGCCACTTTTGCCCCGCATGGTGTCTTGTCGCCGCCAATGCATGTGCCCAACCACACGACACACGAACCAAACTGCGTTCGTACCGAGTGGACCTCAAGCACGGTTGAGTTGGTTCGCACCCTCACCATGAACCGAGGTACGCCTGGTGTGGTGCTGCGGTGGCGGGGCTTTGTTCCTCCGAATGCCATTCTTCGGGTGCACCTGCTCGCGCCACTGGTTGACTTCCATGCCTTTGATCGCAGACAGGAATCGCCCTCGATCAAAATGATCGCGAACGGTGTCTTGCTCCAGCGTGGTGAAGTCCGGGCTGGATTTGAAATCAGTGGTGGTTCCTTTGTTGCCGCCCCAGACCATTGGCATGGTTTGCGGTTCGCCGAGGAGCACACGCGTGGATACGACGCTGAAGAAACATGTTTCACGCCGGGTCATGTCGATGCCGTCGCTGACGATCAGGGCCGGGTCGACGTCACCATCAACGTGCGGCCCCGAGTGCCGCAGTACCCCGTGCCCCCGGTTGCCGATTCTGACATTCCGTTGGCGCAGGCCGCCGCCGATTTTTTGGTGACGCGCGGCCATCCGCAAGGTCCGTCGGTGATCGCGGGATGGCCTTGGTTTGCAGATTGGGGTCGCGACACGTTGCTGTCGATTCCAGGTCTGTTGTTGGTCGATGGCCGAACGGATGAAGCCGAAGCCATGCTGGAGACTTGGGGTGCCACCGTCTCAGATGGCCGGATTCCCAATCGATTCCTTGATGAAGACGAGGGGCGCGATCTTGGTTCAGCCGATGCCGCCCTGTGGTACTTGCATGTTGTTGGTCTCTGGCTCGAAGCAACGGATCAGCCCTTTGCCCACGGCCCCATTGCCACCGCTTGCCGATCGATCGTGGAAGCATGGCTTGATGGCGCCTCTCCGGGAACCCAAATCGACAGCGATGGGTTGGTGCTGGCTGAAGAACCTGGCCGCGCTCTCACTTGGATGGACGCCGTGGTCGATGGCATTCCCATTACCCCACGGATGGGCAAACCGGTTGAACTCTCGGCGTTGTGGTGCCACAGCCTGCGGGTGTTGGCCGAGCGGGCGGCGGATGATGCCGAAGGGGGCCGGTTGCGGCGCATCGCCGAGCGCACCGCCGCGTCTTTTGGTGCGTTCTACTGCGATCAGACCGGCGGACTGGTTGATCGATTGCGGTCAACTGAAGAAGGGGGAGGCGTGGACCGCTCGATTCGGCCCAACATGGTCATCGCTGCTGCTTTGCGGGCCGCGCCTCTGGATCGAGCACGTCGCCAGAGGATTGTTGACCTCTGTCGAACGTATTTGCTTACGCCTTATGGATTGCGGACCCTCACCCCCTCCGACCCGGAGTACCAAGCGCGGTACGAAGGGACGATTTCCAATCGGGATCGGGCGTACCACCAAGGCACCGTCTGGCCATGGCTCTTGGGGTTCTTGGTTGAAGCACATCTGCGTTCGTCAGAACACGATCCGGCGTCGCGGACGACCGCTCGTACTTGGTTGCAGCCTCTTGCAGGAGAACTGGATTCGGCGGGATTGGGGCAGCTGTCCGAGGTGTATGACGGAGACCAGCCTCACCGTCCCAACGGGTGCCCGGCCCAAGCGTGGAGTGTGTCCGAGTGGCGCCGCGCGACAGCCATGGTCGAACGAGGACCCAAGTGGTGGATGTCTTCTCAGGCCGCCGCGACCTTCGGTTGATCACACACCAAATACGTTTTCCAGCAGCCTGGTGATCCATGGCTTGCTGGAGGCCCTCCGGAGTTCACCTTCCGAATGCTGCGTGACCTCAAGGTCATGCAACTGGGTGGAATACACGGTGTTCAGTTGGCTGACATCTTCGGCCCGGCATCGTCCCCGAACCACAATGGCGCTTCGTTCGCCGTCGACCTCGGTGACCGATCGGGCTTCGAGGATGAGATTGCCGTTGGGAAGGACCTGCGCGACCTCCGCCATGACTCGTGCGCTAAAGGAATCTTCGCGCTCGAATTCACCTTCGGTTTCGTGTCGGTTCTGAATATTCCCGGCGATGGTGGGTAACCCTTGACCTTGGGTGTAGTTCGGGCTGAGTTGTTCGTTGAGCAAAGCGCGGAAATTGGGCCACTGGTTGATCCCGGCATTCAGATCGGCTCGTCGCTGTGTGGAGAGTTCCGCCGTGCGTTCGCTTCGACTGTTTTCACGGACCAAAACCTCAATCAGATCATGTTCGTGGAACATTCGTGGTTTGTGGTCACCTGGGGTATGGGCCACTTGCAGGTGACTGGTGTCCCAAGGATCCAAAGGAGTCGTTGTTTGCGATGGATTTGGCCTGGCGGCATCAGGGCGCACTTGCACGCTAGGCAACGCTCCTGGAGTGATGGATGGGGCAGGTGGCACTCGGACCGAGGCCGGTCCCGCGCACGCAGTCAATGAAAGAAGACCAAGACAAACCAGTCGGTTCATGACGAACCCTCCATCAGTTCCACCACGCCATCCGAACGGACGGTTCCATGTCGTATCACTCCATCATCAAGCCGCACTTGGACTTTTTCGCCCGCTTTGGCTGACCCCATCACTCGACCGCTCGTTCGGGCCAGGAACCCTCCCAAGCGCCGTTCAACCGAGACTTGGTTGCCACGCTTCATTAAATCGGGTGCCGTTGCACGGCCGGATTGGGATCGCGGATTGAATTGCCAGCTGGCGTGCCATTGACCTTCCTCGTCGGCAATCTCCAATGTGAAGGCATGGTCTGTTTCACCAAGCCTCGCGCGTACGGTTCGGACCGTCGGGTGGGTTCGGAGGGTCCAGTCGCCTTCTTCGAGCTCGGTTCCATCGAGACTGCGCACTCGCAGTTGATCCGGGGTCAATCGCAATCGCTGGGCAATAATCTCGCGGAGCGATTGGGGACCAGGGTTGGGTGCGGCGGTTGGCGTTGGTTCTTGGATCGATAGAACGGCTGTACGTTCGATGGCCGTCACGCTTCCGCGGAATTCCCATCGGAAGATCGGCGCGGCACAGTTGTCGAGCAAATCGATCACGAAGGCGAGATCGACGGAATCGTCTGGCTGCTGCTGGGGGATCTCGAGCGCGTGGTAGCGACAGGCCTCGCCTTCGAGCTTGGCCAGTTCGCCCAGCGTGAGGGGCGCGTCTCCCTCCAGCCACACCTCGTGCTGCAAGGTGACGCGGCTCGAAGCCAAAGCCGTCATCAGGACAAAGGCATCAACCACGGCGGAGGTTTGCCACTTCACGGAGGAGTTCGTCGGCCGCTTGGATGGATTGACTGTTCATCTCGAACAGCCGTTGGGTTCGGATCAAATCGATGAGTTCTTTGGTGGGATCCACGTTTGAAGCTTCCAAGAATCCCTGAAGAATGTTTCCGGCACCGTTTTCGGTCGGCGTGGTGTTGATGGCTTGACCACTGGCGGTGGTTTCCACGAACAGATTCTCACCCACGGGCTGCAGGCCAGAGGTGTTGGGGAACATGGTCAGTTCCAACTGTCCCGCCTCTTGGGTTTGTCCGTTCTGAATAAAGGACACGATGCCATCGGCGGTCACGGTGATGTTCTCTTCGGGCACATCCTCAGGAATCGTGATGGCCGGCACCAAGCGGCGACCGTTGGAGTTGGCCACGACCAATTCTCGGTTGGCATTCAAAGCGAAATTGCCTGCCCTGGTGTAGGCGAGTCCGTTCACGCCAAGTCCATCTTCGACTTGGACGGCGAAGAAACCGCTGCCTTGGATGGTGAAGTCAAGGGTGCGCCCGGTGGGTTCCATCCCGCCTTGCCGGAAGTCAAGTTGTGTGCCAGAGACTTTGGTGCCCAAGCCCACAAAGACCCCGGTGGGCCGAATGTCACCATTCACATTTTCGGTTCCGGGTTGCTCACGCTCTTGGTACATCAAGTCCTCGAACATAACGCGGCTGCCTTTGAACCCTTGGGTTCCGGCGTTGGCAATATTGTTGGCAATGACCTCGAGCTTGGTGTCCAGTGCGGACAATCCCGAAGAAGCGCTGTGCAGGGAAAGAATGGCCATCAGTCAAACTCCAAAAAATCAAACAGGTCGAGCCAGCGTGTTCCACGCCAGATCGAGGGTTTTGTCGTGCATACGCAGCAGTTCCAAGTTGGCCTGGGCCGCGCGGTTGGTTTCGATCAGGTCGGTCATCGCCCGAATGGGGTTCACGCTGGAACCTTCGAGCATGCCTTGGTGGATGTGACTGGTGGCCGCCGAAGCTTGTCCTTGCACCAGCCGTACCAAGCCGCCGCCGATTTTTTGCAGACCTTCTGCGGGCAGCAGGTCCACA
>CALDQF010000249.1 GCA_937911845.1 uncultured Phycisphaera sp.
TATTGCGTGATTTTCGAAATTGGCATCAAAAATTATTAGGATATCGCCTGGTCGTACCTAATGACTGGGACGATGCTAATTCCTTTAAATAAGTGTTTCCACTTGCTCCAACTGAGCTAGGAACTTCGTGTATTGAGAAAAGGATGATTTAACTATTGTTTGTACGACTATGTGACGCATGACACTTTTCGGTTGCTGCTGGACAAAGGGTCGTACGTCAACTCCTGCATTCTTCTTCCTTGCATCTATGACATCCTTATATGATATGCGCCCCATCAAAACAGTTATCGCTTCATCGGCCAGATTCGTCATAGAACCTGCTTGGTTTTCGAATATGGTGTAAAGGAATTCAAAGTTCGGTTTGAAAGAACGCACATTGTTATAAGTTTTGAGTGTTGCTGTATCAAACTCTTCAGTGTACTGAGTAACACCTCTAGTACAAATATGTATTAGATCTTCAAGGTAAGACCATGCATCGGTATCAAAATAGTTTGTTGACTCTAGATGGACATTTTTTCCGTCTGGTACTTTCAAACCCTGTGCTTTTAATAACGCCTTTTTGAATACCTCGATGAGGTCTTGCGCAGTCATATCACGTAGCACATATTTGTTCGGAAATCTTCTCGCCAATCCTTCATTCGTTGGTAAAAAGTAGCGTACCATTTGAGTTTCATAGCCAGCAATGATAATGCAATAAAGCCCAGGGTAGCGTGTCATAAATTCTACCATTGCAGTAGCCGCCTCAGAACCGTAGCCTTCAGGCTTGCCATTTTGCCATGGTGTGATCGCGTAGGCCTCATCGATAAAAATGACACCATCGAAGACTGTCCTGATATACAAGATGAGCATTTAACGGTCTTTGATTGCGCTTTTAAGCCTCGCCTTGGAAAACGGTCTATTGAGTGGCAAGCACATATCAAGATGATGGCAGAAGCCCAACCGTTTCTTTCCGGGGCCATTTCAAAAACGGTGAACATGCCTCGTGAAACGACTCCTGAGGATATTGCCGGTGCGTATGTCGAAGGCTGGCGGCTTGGTCTGAAGGCAATTGCAATCTACCGTGATGGATCAAAAGAAAGTCAGCCACTGGGTACGAGTACCGAGAGTGATAAAAATGCAGAAAAGGTCGTTGCTTCCCCGCGACGAGAACGTCTGCCCGACACGCGAAGGAGTGTGACTCACAAGTTTAATGTTGGTGGGCATGAAGGCTATATCACTGTTGGTCTCTACGATGACGGTCGACCTGGTGAACTTTTCATCACAATGGCAAAAGAAGGCAGCACAATTGGTGGCTTGATGGACTCTTTTGGAACAGCTGTGTCCATGAGCCTGCAATATGGTGTTCCCCTCGAGGTCTATACCAAGAAGTTTTCACACACTCGGTTTGAGCCATGGGGCTATACGAAAAATCCTGATATACCTGTCGCAAAGAGTTTGGTGGACTATATCTTCCGCTGGATGGGAACCGAGTTCCTGCCTGGTTATCGTGAAGCAAATCGACCCGCAGGCAGTAGCAGTGGCGGGGAGGCCGCTGCAGGAGATGATGGAGAGAGTGAGTCCAAGCCCGCCGCCATGAAGGCGAGCGGGCATGCAAATGGGCAAGAAGCCACGAATGGAAAACACAACTCCAGCGGACAACTCACCACAAGTAGGGGGAGACACCCTAGTGGGCGAAACGGGAAAGCCACCGTTACCGCTCGTGCAGCGACACTCTCAGCTCCTAAAAGAAAAGAGCAGGACGGAACAACAGCAGCCCTTCTTGAACGTGCTGGGCTGAAAATGGCAGAAAACCCTGAGGCAAGTGCCGACGACAGACAGAGTCAGTTTGCAAAATTTCAGATTGACGCCCCTGCCTGTGATAACTGCGGATCGATTACTGTCCGAAATGGCAACTGCTACCTCTGCCATAACTGTGGCAACAGCATGGGATGCAGCTAAGTAAAACAGAGGCTCATCAAAAGACAGTTGCGGAAGAGTTTTTTCTCCCGCAACTGTCTTTTTTTATGAGAAGCAGAGTGCCCTACATAGCCTGAAGCACTTCAGTACATTTCGAGATGGTATTGCTGTTGAGAGAAGAGTGCCGAGCCTAATCCCTTGATTCATTCACTCATCAAGGATATCAACTGTCTCGAATGCCTTGCCCTCAAGCATTTCGAGGGAGGTAGGCCCCTGGCGATCAATATCAGACAAGCCCAAAAGCCCCACAAGGTGATTTCTATCGTTCCCAATGACCAGCACGGGCGCCGGTTCGGCGCGAATTGCCTTTCGGGCATTCCCCGCGAATGCCTCGAGGGGCTCGCTCCAAGGCATAGCGTTTTGGATCTCATTCAAGCTCATGACAAGAAATCCCAACCCGCAGATCCCCAAAGAAGCTTCCATGGGGTATCTCCAGTTCACGCACCAACGGGTTGCCGCAAAAGCGGCCAAGGCCGGGACAGCCGGCATCATCCAATCAGCCCTCCGTGAAGCAGAGAAGCCAAAGACCAGGAAGTTCAACACGACAAACCAGACCAAGAGTGCGGACAAGTCATGACGCGGCAACGATCGCCAAGCCAAGATTCCGAAAACCGAAAGCGGCAACGTACGAAGAGTGAAATGAACTGGCAATTTCCAAACTCCCAACACAATCTGCCATGGGGAATGGCCAGAAGCTTCCACCCCGGTTCCAGAAACCCGGCCGAGGATCTCTTCGCCGACGAGGACACTCAAGGGATAGCCCGGCATGACGCTCTCTGTCGCCACAATCCAAACCACAAAGGGAAGCGTCGCTCCCAAAAGGACCCACCAAGGTGGTGGAGGCCACTGAGCGCGTGGAACTCGAAGCAGCCTTGGCGCACCAAAAGCGAGAAGCACCAACGGAAGAACCGCAATGCCTTTTGCGAGAAGGCCAAAAGCAATCGAACCCGAAAGCGCTAAACCTGCCCACCGTTCCCCTTGGAGCCGAGCCACGATCGCACACAACCCAGCAGTACTCGCCAAGATCAACAACGGGTCAGGACGAACCAACAGCATGGATTTAAAGCCAAGCCAAGTCCCAGCAAACAGTAAAGCGGCAGAGAAGGCAACCGCATCACCAGCTCCGAACATTCGAGCCAGACGCATGGTAAGCAGGCAAGTCAACAAAGAAGCAAAGCCAGGAACAACACGGTGCGACCATGCCGTAAACCCAAAAGTATCCACGATGGGCGCGGAAAGCCAATTGACCAAAGGCGGCTTAGCGAGGGGAAGATCGTCAACGGTGTGCGGCAGAACCCAGCGATCTTTCACCACAACATCCACGGTAGCCCGAAGCGTCAACGGTTGAGAACGCTTCCACAGGTCACTGGGAAGGGACGAACGAATCGCCCACACCACCGAAATCAAGATCAGAGCAAACAGTGCATCTCGGATCCACGTGTTCACGAGAAGTTCACACCCACTTCCGTCCATGCGGTCACGACCGCATCTTCGGGAACATCGCTTTGAACCACAGCGCCGCAAGGCGGGGTAGGAACCACAAATCGGAGGCCCGAGGCGGTGTTCTTTTTGTCAAATCCCATCCGATCCAACAACGCAGCACCTCTTGGAGCTTCCGGCATCGTCACGGGAAGACCAACCGAATGAACATCCGAACGAACCTCCTCCAAGAACGACTCTGAAGCTTGCCCAAGAACGACCGCCAGGCGGGCGGCGGCGACCAACCCAAGCCCCACCGCTTCACCGTGTTGGTACGCAAGGCCCGGTTCACCCTCGATGGCGTGCGCAAACGTGTGTCCCAAGTTCAAGATGGCCCGTACGCCGTGTTCTTCCGCATCTTCAGCCACCACGGATGCTTTGATTTGACCGGCCCGCAATGCAAGGGTGTCACACGTATCGACTTCCGCCGCCAGCAACGCATCGCGATGATCACGAATGAACGTCAAGAGGTCAGGATCTCGGAGAAGACCGTGCTTCAAAGCCTCGGCCAAGCCGCACCGTCGCTCACGATCGGGAAGTGAAGAAAGGGTCTCGACGTCTACCAACACACATGAAGGTGGCCAAAACACACCAAGGAGATTTTTTCCGAGACTGCCATCGGGCAGCGGACGGTTGGCTCCGGTCTTTCCACCTAAGGCGGCATCCACCATGGCCAGCAGCGTGGTTGGCACATGCATGACCTCGACCCCACGCAGGTGCAGCGCGGCAGCGCATCCCACAAGGTCCCCGGTAATCCCCCCGCCTACGGAAACCAGAACGCCGCCGCGATCCAACCGGTGGCCCAATGCCGCATCAAGAATGCGACCAACCGTTTCTAAAGATTTGGCCGACTCAGTAGCTTCGATGGTGAACGTCGCGACAGCCACACCCTGAGCCTGCAGACTCTCGGCAACATCTTTCCCGAATGAGTCGGACACCGATTGATCAACAACCACGAGAGTGCGACGGTCCTGGGAAATCGGGACCTCCCGCCGAATCCCCGGACGCACCATCACCCGGGTTGATCTTCTTCCGGAATCGAATGTGAATTCACCTGGCATTCAGAGCCCTCTTGGTCAGTTGGGGAGTCAACTCGATCACGCATGGCAGCCAAAGCCTTCGCGGGGTCGTGGGGAAGATCAGAACGCGCCCTTATTGCTTGAGGGAACCGTCCGGGGGCCACTGTACCGTCGGTCAGACGACTCCAACGCCGAACCCAGTGCAACACCAACAAGATGAGTGCTGCACCACCGACCGGAACCCCCCAAACAGGAAATCCAGCCGGCACGGGTTGCCAGTCGTACGC
>CALDQF010000250.1 GCA_937911845.1 uncultured Phycisphaera sp.
ACCTGGCATTCTGTCGACCGGTCTTCGGGTGGCATTGGCGTTCGGTCAGATCGTCCCGTAGAAGTGGGAAGTACCTACGTCCTAAGTCGATCCAACCAAACATCTTTCAGCCGATTGGCCAAGGTCGTTCGTTGCGAACCCCAAGAAGTCGGATATCACGTCGGTCTTCAGTGGACTGGATCGCTTTACTGCTGAGTGCTATCAGGCAGCAACCAGCCAGATGTAGTCGGCGAGTAGCGCAAGCGTGCTGAATACACTCAGCCGGTGCAAAATTTTGAATCTGGAATGATCCTGCCGATCAGCTGCACGGTTGGTTTCCGGAATGATTACGTATGCAAAAATTGGCAAGATCACCAATAAGACCACCAAAATTTGATCGACCGTCCCCATGTCATCCTGTCCAAGGGCCTGAAAGGCTGCTGCTCCGCCAATGCAAGAAAGGACCACGAAAAATTTGGGCCAGATCGCCCTTAAAAAAGAGCTGGTCGCTTTGGCATCCAACGTTTTCAGCACGGTTGGTGCGATCAAAGCGGATTGAAAAAGGATGACACCAACGGCTATGCCACTAAGTAAATCAAACAGGTTCATCAGAAATATTTTCCCGGGGGGTGATGTCTTCGAAAAAAGAACGGGACGCGACTATGAAGTCGCGTCCCGAAAAAGGCGATTGACCTACTGCTGTTCAATCAAGAACGGCGGCGACGTCCAAGTCCTGCCAAACCAAGCAGTGCGAGAGCGCCAGGTGCGGGCACGGTCTCACCAAGAGTACCGAGCGCCAGGCGATCGAGCGAAGCTGAGGTGGCAGCAGTCTCCAGATTGAAGAAAGTGGCGACACCACTGTAATTCCACTCAAGGTCATAAATCCGGGTGCTAAACGGTGTCCCTTCAACAATGGTCTCGGTAATGGTGGGCACAACCGGAACTGGTGTATCGGGAGACATCAGGAAGAATGACGAAGTGTCAAAAGGGTTCCCGAGGTTTTCAATTCGCATCGTTGGGTTGCTGACAAAGCCAGCACCATAGATGTGCATTCCGAAAGTACCCATGAATGAGTAGAGGTTGCCAGAACTTGCAACGATTGGAGACCCACTCACCACAACAAGGCTAGGGTCACCGGCTCCGCCACCGGCTGGAGCGTTACCGCCACCGTTAGCGTCTGTGAATGACTCCCAGACGTAAACGTCGGCGACCGATGCGGTCGCGAGGGCGCCAGCGACCAATGGCATGCAAAAAAGCTTCATTTGAGCGTTCCTTGTAAATATTGAGGCCTGAGCCCCAGGGAATAACAAACGCTCTCTCTACTCGAGGCCCAAGTCGAAACACTCGACCCGACCGGATGACAGCAATAATGCCGGCAGAGAACACCGGCATTGAATAAAGCCATCAACAATCCCCCCAATTTGAGATAACAGACAGAACGTCGGAGAATCCGACGGTTCCGTCGCCATCAACATCACTTGATTCGCAAGATGTGCATCCCCAGTCACCGAGCACAGCAAGGACATCAGCAAACCCGACATTTCCATCACCGTTGGTGTCACTCGGACATGGGGAGAGAATTTCGATTTCACCAGTCAAAGTAGCTGCGTCGGCGAAGCCGAAAATAACATCAGGGTTTTCCCGCATAAAGAACGAGTGGAACCCTCCGGTCATGCCTGTGGGCTCTTGCCATGAAGTCACCACGAAGGTCACCTTCCCGCAAAACTCATCAACGCCGAAAATCAACTCCTTGGCGGCTGGTTGAGAAAGATCAATTTCAAATCTCAACCTGTCGTAAGGCAAGATGGGGTTCCCCGGGATCGCCCCATCAATTGTTCCAATGGCCAATGGTGGTGAAGCAATTTGATCCCGAACAGAGTTGGAAACATCGACAAAGTCCAAAGCCTCCACATCAAAAGCTTGGGGGTAAACACACCGAACACCTGTACCTGACGGAGATCCAATTGCGAAAGGACCATCTTCAGGGAAAGTGCATCCGGTGAATCCGCCTCGACCTCCGGCCGACCAAAGCACGACGGGTCGACCATCGTCGGTGTCCAAGGACGTGTCCGCGAAACTCTCAAGAGAATCTGGAGTTGGGTCGTATGGGATTTCATTGATCCCGTTGGCGTCAATGGTGAAAACCATGGAATTGCATTGAATGGAGTCCACCGGGGTACCAGCTGGCAGCCCGAATTCTGTTAAGTCAAAAGCAAAGTGAATTTGACCGTGGAACTCATCAACAAAGTTACTCCCGTACGTTCCAAACACAGATCCGTTAACTCGGTCGCCAGGGGTAGCGTTGTATGGATACATCCAGCGGTCGGCAGTAACCGGTAGATCGAAGGATATGGCTTGGGAAAGCAAACAGGCAGTGAATACTGAGATCATGGGCGAACAATCTTAGCACATGATTGAGAATGAGAATCAATTAGTTTTGAATTTATGGAGAATTTCACCGCCAGAAATGCGGGAAATGGCCCATAACTTTGACGCAAATGACACTTGCTAATTTGGTTTTTCGCTGTGCGAGATGCTGACGCAGCGGCACAGCTCGAGAGACTGGAATCCCCGCGGATCGAGTGCACGCCAATGCAGCCATACCGCCGCCAACAGACGGTGTGGAAAGTGCCCTCAAGAACACCAACATGATGCCATTACTCTTGAGAACCAAGAAGAAGACTTGCCTCAGCTTGCTCAATATCAAACTGTTTGGACACCGACCCAGAGATTTCCATGAACATGGAGAAGGATCGGCGAGCAATCCCGAGGCAAGACTCTTGCTCTTCGGGGGTCAACTCAAGTTCATTCAAGTCGCGCTTGAACTGATTCCAGCGTTTTCGCTGCTTCATACCGTGAGGGTCCATGTACCCAGTCGCACAGGTGTCGGCGAGGCCCAATGTCTCTTGAATTTTTCTCAAAACGAACTTGTTGCCATTTGTAGCACCTTCCTTCACGTACAAAAGTCCAAGGACTGAAACCGGAAGGGTTGCCAGAGCATGTCGAACGGCATCCGTGAAAGATGTGGTGACCCCAAACGCTGGAGAAACATCTTCAACGCCCAGATCACTTAAGTCCCTTTGAATTAAAGAATGACGTTTGTGAATCGTGGAATCATAAATACTCGCGAATCGATGATCTTTCTCAGCCGCCTCGTCGTAAATAGCGTCGATCTCACAATGAAGATTGAGCATCTGAGCCAAGAAGGATGCAAATTCAGAGCGTGCCAAATCACCTTCGACCATACGACTCTGAAACTCGCCAGACTCTGCCTGATCATGAAGATCTTGCGTCCCCTCTTTGAGTAACTTGTGAAAACCTGTCGCGGCTGGATGAGCGTGGTGAGTTGTTTCAGTCATGAAAGTCCTTCTTGCTCGCCCGAATCAAGGCTGGTTCTACCTGAGGAGGAGCATGCGATTAATTCTCAGTGTAACGGCTT
>CALDQF010000251.1 GCA_937911845.1 uncultured Phycisphaera sp.
CTGCTTTTCGGTTCAGAACCGGAAGGGTCCCGGGCAAGGCCATGGTGACGGGATCCACCAACGTGTTCGCCGGAGCATCCCACCGGTCTGGGTGGGCCAGACATGGGGCCGAGGTGAAGTTTTTGCTTTGGGTGGACAACTCAAGGTGAATTTCCATACCCACCACAGTTCGGGTCGAGACGATTTGCATGGAGGGTGCATGCTATCGGGCCGCGTAGGATGCGAATATGGTTTTTTGGCCCTCTGCCGTATTGATGTTCATAACCGAGTGCCCTTTGCTTCCCGAGTGGACGGATCAACCGATTGGCCGGTCGATTCCTGTTGAGCTCAGCTCCGAGTTGAGTGGCGTCACAAACGCCCAGTTGTTGTTGCTCGACGCGGAAGGTGAGCGTCTTTCGTCTTGTGTTCTGCCGGGAGCATCTTTTGATCTTGGCGCTTTGATGCCTGAAGTCTGGGCGCTGGAGAAGGCGGCGTGGCTGCAGGTCTTTGCGGAAGCGGAGCCGGTGGGCACCCCTTTGGTCGCCATGCCGCTGCTGTCACGACAGGTGCCCATCATGGAAGCAGCCTCCACCCCAGAGGGTCGTGTCTACGCGCGGGTGGTGGGTTGGCGGGACGAACTCGACGTTCCGGTGAAACCGCCGGTTTTCCCCAATCGTCCTCCGGCCAATGCCGAGCCATCGGTGCAGCGTGCGTGGGGCGAGTTGGTGGAACGCATGCAAGCTGAGTACGAGCGACAACTCGAAGAAGCTGCCGCAATTCGAGCACTTTTGCCCCTCAGAACTGGTCTGCGATTGATCCCGGACCAACTGGTTGTGATTCGGACGGACTACGGTGAGATCAAAGTGCAGATGCGGTGGGATGCCGCCCCCCACACCGCGGAACATTTTTCGAAGTTGGCTCAAAATGGGTACTACCGAGATGTGATCTTTCATCGTGTCGTGCCGTACACCGGCAACGGAGATCCATTTGTCATCCAAGCGGGTGATCCCTCGGGCACTGGCAATGGGGGGCCTGGGACGTGGCTTCCCATGGAGCGCAGCACCCTGCCCCATGACTTCGGGGTGATCTCGATGGCCAGGGACAACGACCCCGACAGTGCGGGCAGTCAATTTTTCCTGTGTTTGTCGAGAGAGGGCACCGCCCGATTGGATGGGTCTTACACCTCGTTTGGTGAAGCGCTTTCGGGTGCGGGCGCCATCCGCTCCATCGCCAGTGTGGAACTTGCAGATCCGGAGACCGGAGCGCCGGTTCGTCCCCCTCGGATTCTCGGCATGCGTTTGGTTCCGGCGCCGCCCCGAATGGTTCGCCAAGCACCTGAAACTGTCGACCCGGCGGCTTCCCCGGCCGATCGGTTCCCTCGCTGAAGAGGTGGACTAGAGTTCACCTCTCTCATTCAACCCCGAGGAGTTTCCATGACCTATCCCACCGCCAAAATCGAAACCAGCGCCGGTACGTTCGAAGTCGAACTCTGGAACGATGTTGCCCCCAAACACTGTGAAAACTTCGTGAAGTTGGCCAAGGAAGGTTTTTACGATGGGCTCGCTTTCCACCGCGTTATCCAAGACTTCGTGATTCAGGGTGGCTGTCCGAACACTCGCGAAGGTGCCAGCGGTATGCCTGGGACCGGTGGGCCAGGTTGGTCCGTTGATGCCGAATTCAACGAAAAAGAGCACCACGAGGGCGTGCTTTCTATGGCACGGAGCCAAGACCCCAACAGTGCTGGAAGCCAGTTCTTTGTGTGCCTTGGCCGGAACCATTGTCAGCACTTGGACCGCGAGTACACCGCATTCGGTTGTGTGACTTCCGGCATCGAATCCGTTCGCGAAATTGGGACCTGTGATGTTGGTCCAGGCGACGAGCCACATGAACGCCAGGGCATCATTTCGGTGACCGTGCTCTCTGAAGGCTGAGCTTCACCCGTCTTCGAGTTCAGCGGCCTACGCGTACGACTTGGAACCGATCGGGGCGAAGCCAATCGATGCCTCGATAGCGGTGGATGCGTCCAGTGACGCGCACCCGTATGCCTTCCCCT
>CALDQF010000252.1 GCA_937911845.1 uncultured Phycisphaera sp.
GGACGTTTGTTGAACAGACGTTGATTTGGTCAAACAATCTGTTGCGATCGCCGGGGGGGGTGGTCGCAGACAGAACGCCCGGACTTTTGTCCGGGCGTTTTTACTGTGTTAGTGTTTTCTCAATGAGCAAGCCACGATCAACTTTTTGTAAGTTCCTGAAATTTTGGAAGATCGTCAGATGGCCTTTGGTCGCCATCGCTCTGGTCTATGGACCGCTTTGGATTCGCTACGCCACGGTGGATCGCGTCTTGGCGTTTGATCCGGTCGTGGCCATGAACGCTCGGTTCCTCGACATCCCCGCAGAAAATCGAGGATGGCCCAAGATGCGGAAGGCGTTGGTGGCCATGCATGCTGATGATCCGGTTGCTCCCGAGTTGCTCCGCGAGGCCAGCCGCTGTGATGTGCTGGGCTTTTACGCGGGTCATCCTGAGGATCTCAGCCCTGAAGACAAAGAACTTTGGCCGGAACTGTTTTTCGATGAACATCCAAGCAAGAACGCCAACCCTTGGAGTTGGGACCAATCAGCGCTCTCCATTCTGCTTCCACATTTGGCTGATCTGAGGAAAGCCGCCCTGAGGCTCAAGGACCATGCCTTGAGCCAGGGGGAGACAGGGGGGCTTGAAGATCTTCGTGCGATTCGACGGCTTTCCGTGCTCTCCCAAGAGCATCCCACGCTGATCAATCAGTTGGTTGGCATGTCGATGTTGTCTCTTGAAGTTGAAACCATGTCGCGTCTGCTTACGGCTCACGGGGAGACCTATTCCGATGAAGTCTTGGGAGCGCTTGAAGTGGAGTTGGGCTTGGCTTTGGAGAGTCTGACGCCTCTGAACCTCGAGGGTGAACAAATCATGTTCGATGATGTTCTCCAGCGGATGTATTCCGATGATGGTTCCGGCAATGGCATTTTCATTGGCGAGTCGAGTGCATTACTGACAGAAGATGGATCGGGTCTCACTGGTTACCCGATCGCCCTAGAACAGCGCTTGACATCGCTGGCCGCGCCTTTCCTCGCGCAGTGGATGCCAGATCGAAAAACAACCCGAGAGTTGTATGCCAAGACTTTGGCAACGCAGGCCGAATACTGTGAATCTCCCCTTTGGGATCGACCTGAGATCGAGGTGTTCGACGGTACCGGAAATCCCATTATTGATCTGTTGCTTCCGGCCTTCACCAAGGCGTTTGATCAAGTCCAATTGAAGCGCATGGAACTGGAATCGATGTCCTTGGTTTTGTCAGCTTATCGAAAGCGAATCCGCACTGGCGATTTTCCGGAACAAGCTCCAATCGAAATCAAGGATTGTTGGGCCGACGGGTTGGTTGCTTACGAATTGGTTGAGGGTTTGCCACACGTGCGAAGCGCGGGTTCTGATCAGAAGGGGCGGGTTCTCTTTCCAATTCGAAGCGAGTGATCTGCCGGCGCATTTTCCAATCAGTACCGGATGGAGATGCCGGTGAAAAAGTTGAAGTCGTCGGCGTCACCTTCCAGGCAAAAATTGCACCCCGCGTCGAGCACCGTGTCGGTGGCAACCTCGTATGTGACCCCCACGCCCAAAATTGATGTGAAATCCTCATCGGCATCAGGCCGCAAGATCCCAATTCCTTCAACGTAGGTTCCCAATGCTTCGGTGATCTCAAATCCAAAAACGCCGGTACCGACGTATTCCACGTCGTAATTGTCTTCGACGTCGTTGTGCACAAAGTCGGTTTCAAACATGAGTCCAAGACCCACAGTCTCGCTCAATGTCGTGGCGTACGGAAAAATCAGTCCCCCTTCGACTTCGTTACCACCAATGCCGTTGGTTGAGGTTGGGATTTGAACAAAAGGCATGAAGGCGAATGCATCACCTTCGGAGTCATTTCCCCAAAGGTTCATTTTCAACCGAATCTGAGTGTCTCCAACACCATCAACCTTTTGGCGCCCGTCATCAGAAATGACAAATGGATCCATGACGAACTGGATATCCATATCGTGCCGCAGGCCCACTTTGAAGTTGATGGGCGCGAGTGTTGTGCTTTCGGCATCATCGGTTTGGCTGTAATCCACAAAGCTCATTTCCAATTGAAAGGCTCCCGCGTCAACGGTGTAAGGGCTTTCAGTAAAGTCCGGACGGTCAGCGCTCATGGCCCTCCACTCGCTTCGGGGTGTGGGATTCCACAGGGTGTGATGCGCTTTCCGAGAAGTATCCGCGTGGGTGGCGTTCGCTCCCAAAACGATGAGCGACAAGAAAGGCAAAATTGAGTGAAGTTGGCGGGGTTGTAGCATGAGCTACATATGTTACCAATTCAGTGAAAATTGTGCAGCAACCAGAATCAGTACGTCAGGTTCACTTCATACCCGTCTGCCGATTTTCGGAAGGTCAAAGATCCTCTTTGCGTGCTTCAGATCTTTCTTTGGCTCGCATTTCATCGGACCACTTGCCAATCCCTTCACCCCATTGGTGGAGACGCTTTTCAAATCGCTCTCCTAGGTCTGCCGCCCAAGGCCGGAAATCTTGTTCGAGTTGCATGAATCGTCGTCCCACTTCAGATTCGAATTGAGACATGAGTCGATCCATGTCCTGCTCCCACTGCATCCGATTTTGGTTTGCATGTGCATTTTCCACCTGACGCTGGGCCTCTTGCAGGAGTGGCCTCACTTGTTCGCGTTCGAACCGCTGCATGCGATCATGAACCTGGCGGTGGAGATTCTCCATGAAGTTTTGCAACTGAACTTCGGCTTCCGATGGGTTCTGCATGGGTTGGGGTGAAGGCATGTCCGCGGGCCGGGCTCCCAATTCGATCTCCAGTTTCATTTTTCGACCGTCTCTGATGATGATGGCCGAGACGATCGTGCCTGGTTCCATCCCCGCGATGGTGGATGACAAAGTTTGTGGATCGGCACTGCGTTTTTTTTGCGGAATGATGATGTCACCCGCTCGTAAGCCTGCTGAGGCAGCGGGAGAGTTGGGAGAAACAGACGCGACCATTGTGCATCGGCTCGCGTCAATATCCCATGG
>CALDQF010000253.1 GCA_937911845.1 uncultured Phycisphaera sp.
GGGGCTACCGTTGAGGCGACCAATACCGACGCCGAAGGTCGCCTGATCATGGCCGATGCACTGACCTACGCTTGCACCAAGTTGGAACCAACGGCCATTGTGGACATGGCCACCTTGACCGGGGGCATCGTGGTCGCCTTGGGTTCGTGGTGCGGCGGCATGTTCTGTGGTGATGAATCCTTGCGGCACCGACTGGAAATCTCCGCAGATGAAACCGAAGAAAAACTCTGGCCCATGCCGGTCTGGGAATGCCATCGAGATTTCATGCGCGCACGCCACGCTGACTTGTGGAACAGTGGACCCAAGCGAGACGGGCATCCCATTCAGGGAGCTGCCTTCCTTTCCCACTTCGTGCCGGAAGATATGCCTTGGGCGCACTTGGATATCGCAGGAGTGGCCCGCACCGAAGGAAATGCTCAATTCTGTGAAGGACCCACCGGCTTTGGCGTGCGCTTGCTGGCGGAGTTGGCTGCGGGTTACGCCGAACTTGAGGCTTGATCCTGAGGACTCGAACCACGTTCAATTTCAGCCATCTGCTCGACACGCCGAGCGTGACGATCGGGCTGGGGTTCAGCGTGCATCCATGCGTCGACCGCTTCGCACATGACGTCCACTGAGGTTCGATCGGCAGCGAAGCACAGCACGTTGGCATGGTTGTGTTCACGTGCGCCTTGGGCATGGGCGGCGTCGACCACCAATGCGGCTCGAACACCATTCACCTTGTTGGCTGCAATGGAAACGCCGATGCCACTCCCACAAATCAAGACGCCCAGTTCAGATCGACCATCGGCCACATCTTGGGCCACGGCCAAGGAACGCACGGGGTAATCACACGCTTCACCATCACACGCGCCTTGCACCACCACATCGTGGCCCAGTGTGTTGAGATGCTTTATGACACCTTCCACGGCATCATGGCCGCGGTGGTCACCCGAGATCGTTATTTGCATGCGTCACTTCCTTCAGTACTTGATCAAGAACCGCGTCCAACCGATCGGCCAAATCGGCGTACACCCCAAATCCGTGGCCAATCGGATCAGGAACATCACCAGCGGGGTCCAAGGTTTGAATTGGAGGCCCTGGGGCGTCGCCCAAGATTCGTTGGGCGGCTTCCGCATGGGCCGTCGTCATGGCAAAAACGACCTGTGCCCCTTGCAACATTTTTAAAGTCAACGATGCCGACTGGCCAACTTCCGAGATCCCTCGAGAAGCCAACAACGCCGCAACTTCGGGTGAGGGCTCCGATCCGTCCACCGCAAAAACCCCAGCACTGCCCACGGTCCATGCGCTGTCCAGACCCTGCTGACGGAGCCAATCTCGGGCCAAACCCTCCGCCAAGGGGCTCCGACAGGTATTTCCAGTGCAAATGAACAGAATGTGCCGCGACATCTCATCAATGCTACCCCCATCACTGGACCGATATGATTGTGGTACATAGGAGGATTCCGTGGAATTCGTTGAGTCGACAGAAGTCGAAGAAGTCATGCAAAATCTCCAAATCGGAGCCGAAGTCGTGAATGAACACGTCTGCCGCCTCGATTTGGCTGAGCAAGCCGATCGAACCCGCCACGAACTCAAACTGGAGCCCGGACAGCTGGCTACCCGGTTGGATGAAATCCTTGGGCGGCTTTCACTGGACCAATTGCTCCTCGTTCCCACGGGAAAATGGTCGGACATCCTCGATGCCGTGGCCTTCGGTATGGCGGAGGTCGAGGCGTGGCAGGAATTCGATCACGTCGCGACCGTACACCGCAACGGCAGAGACCCCGTGCTTTGCCATTCAACAGATTTGCCACTTTTACGCCGTTTGATCGAGATCCTCGCCCGCGATGGGGAAGGAGAGGAACAATCCCTTCAAGTGCTGGCCCCCTCGACCCGAATGGTCTTGGAAGTCTCGCCTCCCGATCGATTCCGGGCCGCCTTTGCGGATCCAGTCCGAGTGGATTTGGTGTCGGATCTTTTGGACAGTTGATCGAAAATCACATGAACCCATCGGCCGAAAATCACTTCTCCGACACCAACGCTGATTGGTGCACGACCGAGCGTGATGCACGCCGGTCCCTCGAATCTGCACGCGGTTCGCGTGATCAAAGCTTGCTGGACAACGCGCTTGCTCAGCTTGGTGAGGCGTGGCTTGCCCGCGCCAACGCCGCCCTCGAGCACGCGGTCGAACACGGTGTTCAATGCACGGAAGTCCCCAAAGACGACGAGTTTGTGCCCGAGCCCGGAATCCATTTGATTACGGCCCCCCAAGTGGGGGCCGATGCTCGGCGACTGCTGACGGCCGGATTGGAACATGGTGTCCCCGTTTTGGCTTTGGCTCGAGAGCCCATGACCAAATTGGGAGAGCGGCCAGTGGCCATTTTGGGACGCGGCGTGGTGGTTCGAACGCGCATCGAACCCGAAAATGATGCTGATCATCCAAGTTTGGAATGGTGGAAGATGGCTTTTTCTGCCCTTGTAGAGGCCGCCCAACGGGCAGACGACCCTACCGCCTCACCAGAGCGTCGACTGGAGATCATGCTTGACCGACTGGATGGGCTTCCGGGATTGAGTGCCGAATTGATCGAAGACGCTCGCGAACTGGCGGCGATCAAGTCAGAATAAGACTTCCACCCTTGAACGGAGGCTTGCCATGATCCAGACCCGACCCCGAACCCGATGGGTGATCCAAATGAGTTTGATGACCGTAATGTGCGCGGTCTTTGGCGTATGGGGCTGGTACGACTATTCCGTCAAAATCCCTATGGATGAACTGGGGTACCAGAAGCTGGTCGCGTTCACGAATGTGAAATCCGGCTTGGAAGCGCAAGCCAACGGTGAAGCCAACGCGCTGCAAACCGCCGTGCAAGGGGTGCAGGCCGCTCGCCAAGAACTGACCGCAAGCATGACCGAAGCCGAAGTTGAACAACTCAAAACGGTTCGGCAAGAGATGGAGTTCCAATTCAAAGCAGAATTGCAAAGAGCTCGGGAAGAAGGATTGGTCTCGGTGGAGTACAACTACACCGCAGAGTTGGGGACCGTCGCGCAGGCCAGACTTCTTTGGAGTCTGGAAATCGATCGGTTGGCCGGGGGCTTGCTCGCGGTTGGTCAAGGCAGATGGGCACGTGGAAGCGATGCGTTCGCCAACTTTGTTGAAGGGGTTTCCGCGGGAATCACCGCGTATCAAAAATTCCCAGTACCCAACAAATGGAACCGGATGGTGCAGTGGCTCTTCATTTTGTGCGGACCCTACGCCGTGGTGGCTGGACTGCAATTGATCGGTGGTCTCCGGAAGAAGTACAGCGTGGACGAAAATGGGAACTTCCACCACCCCCAGGGTTCTTGGGGTGCAGCTGAAATCAATGACATCGATATGAGTCGCTGGATGAGCAAGAGTGTGGCCAAGATTGTTCATGCCGACGGCCGCACGGTGAAGGTCGACGACTACGTGCATCAAGATGCCGACCAAATCATCGGCGCAATTGCCCACCGGATGCGTCCCGAAGAGTGGACCGATCATGCCAAGGCGGTTGAATCAACCTCAACTTCCGAAGAAGCCGACACCCCCAGCGACACACCAGAACAGGACTAAGGTGCCGCTGCTTGAAGCTCGAAATCTGGTAAAAAACTTCGGCGCACGCCGGGTGGTTGATGGCGTGAGTTTCTTCGTCGAACCAGGCGAGATTGTCGGACTTTTGGGCCGGAACGGGGCGGGCAAGACCACCAGCTTCCGCATGGCCATTGGCATGCTGGAAGCGGACGAAGGCGAAGTGCATTTTGATGACCGCGACGTCACCAAACAACCCATGCACCGTCGGGCTCGCTTTGGGATGGGATACCTGGCACAAGAACCGAGCGTTTTTCGAGGGATGACCGTTCTGGAGAATCTGCTCGCGGTTTTAGAGCTGCATGAACCCACTGCCGCACAACGAAAAAACAAAGCACGCGAGCTGATCGAAAGATTCGGGCTACGACACAAGGCGGAAGATCTTGCCGAAACCTGCTCTGGTGGTGAACGCCGCAGACTCGAAATTGCCCGAGCCATGGCGTGCAAGCCTCGTTTGTTGTTGCTCGACGAACCTTTTGCGGCCGTGGATCCCCACACCGTGGAAGAACTGCAAGGCGAAGTACGCCGCTTGGCGAAAAATGGCATCGCCATCTTGGTCACCGACCACAACGTTCAGCAAACTCTTCGAATTTGCGACCGGGCATACATTCTGCACGAGGGTCGGAACCTCGCGGAGGGAGCTCCCAAAGATTTGATCAACGACACGGTGGTGCGTCAGGCTTACTTGGCCTCAACGTTCCGCGGCGACGAATTTGATTGAACCCCAGGACTCCCGAATCGGGATCCGAGGACACCGAGGAAATCCGCAAAAACGTGATCAAGACTTCGTGCCGCGTCGATGAGCACGTGCGTCTCTGGCTCTGATTCCGCCTGTTCGTGGTACCCACGCCGGACTTCTGCGTGATACGCCGAACCCCGAGCTTCCATTCGATCTCGCAAAAGGCCCATGCGTCC
>CALDQF010000254.1 GCA_937911845.1 uncultured Phycisphaera sp.
GTCAAAGCGACCGATCTTCCCTATCCGGGACGCCGCCAAGGCAAAGTCCGCGACGTCTACCCCATTCCAGCCAGCGACGGGGAAACCCAACGCCTGCTGATTGTGGCCAGCGACCGAGTGAGTGCCTTCGACGTCGTGCTACCCGACCCGATGCCTGGCAAGGGCGTCTTGCTCACCAAAATCTCTACCGGATTCTTCGATTTCGTCCGTGAGCTCAATCTGATCCCCGACCACTTGCTTTCGACCGACCCCGCTGACCTTCCTGGATTGTCCGACGCTGAACGCGTCTCACTTGAGGGACGAATCATGATCGGACGAGCTGCCAAGGTCGTCCCCATTGAGTGTGTCGTCCGGGGCCACATTGCTGGAAGTGGCTGGAAGGAGTACCGGAAATCTGGGACTGTCTGTGGGATTCCTCTGCCTGAGGGTCTCAAACTGTCTGACCGTCTTCCGGAGCCGCTGTTTACCCCTTCAACCAAAGCCGATGAAGGGCACGACGAGAACATTTCTTTCGAAACCGCCTGCGAATTGGTTGGCACCGAACTGATGTCCAAACTTCGCGACCTCTCCCTGGAGATTTACACCAAGGCCGCCGCGTACGCCGCAGAACGAGGCATCATCCTCGCCGACACAAAGTTCGAGTTTGGACACGCCCTTGACCTCGAGGGAAATCCAACTGACGAACTGATCATCATCGACGAAGTGCTGACGCCAGACTCTTCCCGATTCTGGCCCGCGAATGACTTCGAGCCCGGTCGAGAACAAGAATCGTTCGACAAGCAGATCGTCCGCAACTGGCTGCAAGCAGAAGTGGACGCAGGACGTTGGGATAAATCCGCTCCTGGGCCGATCTTGCCGAACGAAGTGGTCCAGAAGACTTTGGCCCGATACCAAGAGGCAGCAGGCCTGCTGTTCTGAATCTCTCAGCCCCACAGCGTTTCAATATGAGAGCTTTGGCGTGAGCCTTACTCGCTTGCAGCGTCCAAGTGGGCGAGCAACCAGGCTTCATTCACAACTTGAACCCCAAGGCCCTGGGCTTTGGTCAACTTGCTGCCGGCCTTCTCTCCGGCCAACAGATAGGTGGTGTTTACAGAAACACTTCCGGACACGGTCGCCCCAAGTTCACGAAGGCGGGCTTCAGCATCCTTTCGGCCCAAGGTAGGGAGGGTTCCGGTGACGACCACAACACAGTCGGCCAATGACTGAAGTCTGGAAGTTTCCACACGGACAGATCGAAGATCAACACCCATCTCGGCAAGATCCGACAAGACAGTTTCCCCTCCTTGCTTGTGCAGCCATCGCCACAAGAGTTGAGCGGTGATTTCGCCAAAGTCCGGCAGTGCTTCGAAATCGACGGCCGAAGCCGCGAGCAACTGGTGGTGATCGTCATAGTGCTCGGCCAAAGGCCGAGCCGCGACAACCCCCACCTGCGGGATCCCCAAACCGGACAGCACACGAGCCAATCCTTGGCCACGGGCTTGACCAATGGCTTCGATCAATGAAGTCGCCGACTTCTCCGCGACTTTTTCCAGACCCGTGAGGCTCTGCACGTCGAGACGCCACAAGTCGGCGAAGGTGTTGACCAAGCCAGCGTCGACCAGTTGGGCCACCAGTTTGTCGCCCAGACCACTGATGTCCATTTGGTCTCGGCCGGCGAACCAAGACAACTTTTCACGGATTTGGGCCGGGCATGAGGTGTTGATGCAATAGATCTTTGGTCCGACACGAACCAACGGTTGCCCACACGAGGGGCAGACCTCTGGTGCAACGATCGGTCGCTCTCGACCCGTTCGTTCACCAAGGATCGGTTGCACCACCTGGGGGATGATTTCACCAGCTTTTTCAACCAAGACCGTGTCGCCGATTCGGATGTCCTTGCGCTCAATTTCTTCGATGTTGTGCAAACTCGCGTGCTGAACAGTCGTACCAGCCAAAAACACTGGCGCCATGGTGGCCCGGGGGGTGAGCGTGCCCCCTTTACCCACCTGCCATTCGACATCAAGCAGCGTGGTGGGGGCCTGTTCGGCCGCGAATTTCCACGCAATGGCCCAGCGAGGAGCTCTTGATGTGAGGCCCAACTGATCTTGGAGGGCAAAATCATCGACCCGGAGTACCACACCGTCTGTTGGATATCCAAGCTTGTGCCGAAGTTGATCAAATCGACCGATCTCGGACACGGCTTCGGAAGCGCCTCGAACGAGAACCGATGGTCCATTCACGGGGATGCCAAAGGTTTCCAACCGACATCGAGAGTCACTCCAAGACGAGCCCAATTCGGTTGAGACAACGCCCAAGCCATGAGCCACAAAGCGAAGCTGTCGCTCGGCAGCAACGGAAGGATCCAAACTCTTCAATGTGCCCGCAGTAGCATTTCTGGCATTGGCGAACAACGGCAAGCCCGCAGATCCTCGAGTGGCGTTCAAATGAGCAAACGAAGCATCGTCCATAAAGATTTCGCCCCGAACTTCGAGGACTTCGGGTGCTGAAGACAAAACCAAGGGCAAGTTGCGAATGGTTCGAACTTGCTGAACGATGTCGTCACCGCGGACGCCGTCTCCCCGAGTCAACGCCGAGACCAGTTTTCCGCGTTCCCAGCGCAAACTGACCGCCACGCCATCGACCTTGGGCTCAAGAACCACCGGGACATCCGGAGCGTCTAGATCAACGAACAGTGCATGGGGTTCAGAATGGACCGACGGATTACTCCCAAAGGATCGTGCAACCCGGTCAAACCACTCTTGCAAATCATCATGGTCATAGGTGTTGTCCAACGAGAGCATGGGACGTTCGTGGGCCTGTGAGGCAAAAGCATCAAGAGGAGCGCCACCTACCCGAACGGTTGGGCTGTTCGGATCAAAGAACTCAGGGTGCTGATGTTCGAGATCGACCAACTCGGCCAACAATCGGTCGTAGGCCGCGTCGCCAAGAACGGGATTCGCATCGACGTAATAGGCGTGATCGGCCTCTCGAATCTTGCTTCTCAGTTCGATTATTTTGGCTTCCACGTCCACATGAAAATCCTACCCGGCTCATGAGCGAAGCACCTTTGAACTCACCGATTCTGCTGGATTTTGCCGATGAAACATCATGCGAATTGCTGCACAACGATCTCGTAAAAGCCGCATCTCAGCGAGCTTTACACTCATGCTTTGGGCATGCGCAAGTATCCAAGCCGCATCTGATCTGGACGTCCGGCTCAAACGCGTCGTGCAAGATTCGCCGATTGCGCTGAACAACGTGACTTGGTGCATACTCGATTCGGAAGCCGACCCACTTTCCGAGCACAATGCCAGCAAGCCGATGAAGCCCGCCAGCACCATGAAACTGCTGACCACGGCCGCTGCTTTTGAACACCTTCCGGCCTTTTACCAGACCAAAGTGTGGGCGCATCATTCTGATGAAGGAGCCGTGTTGCGTTGGGTTGGGGTGGGAGATCCCATGATGGGCGACCCTGGGCCACTTGATGACAGCCGGATCCCAAGCACTCTTTTGTCACAACTGGCAACCGAAATCAAACGCGCGGGAATCACCAGCGTGCTGCGACTGGAGTACGACGAAGAGTATTTCCAGGGTCCTCGATACCATCCGAACTGGCCGGAAGAGCAGTTCTCCAAATCGTACCGATGCGAATCTGCTGCACTGAACTTCGCCGGAAACTTGGTCCGCTTGGAACTGCACCCAAAATCAAGCAAGCCCAGGCTTGAGCTCTACCCCCCCGAAGCAAAGCAGATCATTTTGATGCGGGAAGAATTTCGTGACCTCAAGACAACCACCAACAGAGACGCGGTCGGTTTTGACCGCTACCCCGGACGAAATGAGTTCCGCGCTTTTGGGGTCTGTCGACATCACCACGTCTTGGAATCTCCGGTCCATGATCCCGCACGATGGTCAGCTGAGCTCCTCGCGACTACGCTGAGAATGGACGGCGTTTCCGTTCTTCAGGTTGCCCCCGTACAAGCCGGTGACGGGGCTCCGAAGGGCAGGCCCATTGCAAGTGCAACCATCAACACACCGCTTTTTCGAGTGATCAAAC
>CALDQF010000255.1 GCA_937911845.1 uncultured Phycisphaera sp.
GGTTCCTTCGGGCAACCGGGGGAGGTGCTTGTGGATCAACGCTTTGGTCTCATCTTGCAACCCCGGGTCAATCGTGGTGGTGCCGCCTCTTGGTCGTTGCTGCGCGGCCAGAAATCCAACGGCATCAGGAATGGCATCGTCCCTTGGGTGTTCAAACAGGCGGATCGGCTGCTGGATGGCTTCGGCGTGGGCTTGCTTATCAATCCAATGTTCAATCAGCATCCGATCCAGCACATGGTTCCGTCGCTTCACGGCCGCCTCAGGATTTCGGTCGGGGCGAAGCCTTTCGGGCGACTGGGGCAGGCCGGCCAGCAGTGCGGCTTCGGCCAAATGAAGATTTGTTGGTTCCACCCCAAACCAATGCATACTGGCCGCCCGCACTCCACGCAGATTGCTCCCAAAGGGAGCGATGTTCAGCCAGAGTTCCAGCACCTCGTCTTTTTGATGGTCTCGTTCGTACTTCAATGCCCGGATGGCTTCGATCCATTTGGTCCGCAAGGTTCTCGGGGCGGGATCGAGCATTTTGCAGACCTGCATGGTGAGGGTGCTGGCCCCCGAAACCACTTCGGCATGCCGGAGATTCTGAAAAATCGCGCGGGTGGTGGCGATGGGGTCAACCCCCAAGTGCGTCAAGAACCGTTCGTCTTCCACCGCCATCACGGCGGCTGGCAAATGGGTTCCCATGGCTTCCAATGAAATGGGCTCTCGCCATTGATCGTCCACGCCCACCTGACGCAACAGGGCTTGTCCTTGGCGGTCTTCGATTCGCAAGCTGATCGCCGTCTGCGAACCATCGTCAATGACGGGCGGCACCAGCCACCAACCGAGCAGGAATGCCGCGGTGGCCAAAGCGAGAGTGCTTCCGAGCACCTTCGAGGTATGCCGTAGCCACCGGTTCATTCGACGATCATGCACTTGCGTTCAGGTCCACGGCTTCGCAATTCAGGGGCGTACATGCTGGACGCTTCAATCGCCGGATGGATAAATGCTCCGGCGGTGACGGCCCGCAGCGCGTAGCGGAAGGTTCGTTCCGAATTGCTCGCGGTCGCAAAGATCAACACACGATCATCAAGGAACTCAACCCGCTCGGCTTGCGCACCAA
>CALDQF010000256.1 GCA_937911845.1 uncultured Phycisphaera sp.
CCATGCTCAAGGCAGAGGGCTTCGATATCTCGTTTGAGTTGTTCGTGGGGGCTCATACATTTGAGGGTAGCAAGGGGATATTGAGAATCCAGCCGCCCAACACTCCGTCTGCAACACAGACTTACAGAGCAAACGCAGAAAAGCGGGTGACCGGGATCGAACCGGCAACATTCAGCTTGGAAGGCTGACGCTCTACCAATTGAGCTACCCCCGCGGGTGAAAGACGATTCTAGCGAAATCGAAGCCGAGTGTGGCCCCCTCCCTCCGGTATCCTGCACAAATGCCCGTTCCTCCACGTGATATCCATGTCATTGGCGTTCCCCTCGATCTTGGCCAATCCCTGCGTGGGGTTGACATCGGCCCTGGGGCCGTGCGCTATGCCGGTCTCGGCCCCGCCCTGCGAGCGCTGGGACACACCGTCACGGATCTCGGCGACATCGAAATCCCCAAACGCGACCAGTTGGACCCCGAGAAAGATCCCGCCTTCGCCAAGGCCATCGCTGAAGTCAACGCCAAGTTGTGCGCCCAAGCCGAAGCATCCGTGGCCACCGGCGCGACGCCAATCTTTGTGGGGGGCGACCACGCCATATCGATCGGTTCGATCTCTGGAGTCACCGCGGCCGGACGCACCGGCATCTTGTGGATCGATGCTCACGGTGATTTGAACACCCCCGAAAGTTCCCCTTCCGGCAATATCCACGGCATGCCCCTCGCCACGTTGTTGGGCACCGGACTGCCCGACTTGGTGCAACTGGGTGGACGGAACCCCAAAGTTCTTCCCGAAGACGTGATCCTTCTGGCCATCCGTGAGCTCGACCCGGGGGAACGGGCCATGGCGCTCGAGTTGGGATTGAAAGTCCTCACCATGCGCGACATCGACGAACGCGGCATCGCCAAAGTGGTGCGCGAAGCGCTCGATCACTTGGGACACACCGAGCGGCTGCACGTGTCGCTGGACCTTGACAGCCTTGACCCTTCCATTGTCCCGGGCGTGGGCACCCCCGTCCCCGGCGGCTTGACCTACCGCGAAGCACAGTTGATCTGCGAGACCATCGCCGACAGCGAACGCATGACCAGTTTGGACTTGGTGGAAGTCAACCCACTGATCGGCGACCACAACCGGACCGCCGAAGTGGCGGTGCGGCTGGCCGAAAGCCTCTTTGGCAAAGCCATCCTTTAAGCAAAAGACGATCCGCTTCCAGCGCGAGAACTTTTTCGACAAACGACCGAGGCCCTCCAACCGACTGGCATGCTGGATGGCGTGACTTGGCTTCTTTTGGCATTGGTGCTTGGCGCTCCCCTCACGACCAAACCCACAACCGCTGCGGTCCACCACGGACGCACCGTCCGGGTTCCCGAAGATCACGCTTCGATTACGGAAGCTTTGGCTTCGTCCCAACCCAATGATCGCATTCTGATCGGGCCTGGAACGTACCTCGAAACGCTGGTGCTTCCCGACCACGATGTCATGCTGGTTTCAACGGACGGCCCCGAAGTCACCATGCTCGATGGTGGCAGCAACAGCCTGCACCCGCCGTCCAATCCGCGTCATCCCTCCAACGGTGTGCTTCGGGTGGGACCGTATGCAGGTCATGTTGAAATTCAGGGCCTCACCATGCAGAATGGCTGGTCCAACGAAGGGGGTGGGCTTCGAGTCGCTGGCGGCATGGTGACGGTGGAGGATTGCCACTTCAAAAGATGCAACAGCACCTTCGGCGGCGGCGTGTGTGTGCTTGGCGGCCGGGTTGAGTTGCAGCACTGCACCCTCGTCGATTGTGGGGCCACGTTTGGGGGAGGCGTGGCGGTGATCACCGGGGATCTTGGTTTAAACAGCACCTCCACCGAACGATGCATCGCTCAAGCAAGTGGCGGCGGCGCGTGGTGCGACAACGGTGGGACGCTCAGCGCTACCGGAAACACATGGAAGCACTGCCATGCTTCCCAAGCTGGAGGTTTGGGCATCCAAGGCCGCTTACGCCTTGAGGAAAGTTCGGTTCAACACTGCCGGTCGGAGGGGCACGGCGGCGGTCTGCAATTGACCGCCGCCGCGTCCGGGGTTCTTCGTTCGGTGAGGTTCGGCAAGAACCAAGCGGCCAACGGCGGTGGTATTGCGGTGGCCGCTGGTGCGAATCTCAGCGGCGAACAGGTGGCCATCACCTCATGCAACGCTGATCGAGGCGGAGGTCTGGCCACGCGTGGCCGAAGCACCTTTTACCGTCTGATGATTCAGTCGTGCCAGGCCGACACGGTCGGCGGGGCCATTGCCCTTGGCCCCGCGAATCCCCAAGCCAGCCTGACCCTCACGGACTCCACATTGAAGCACAACCATGCCCAGTACGGGGCCGCGCTGTATGCCGACCCAACTGGAACGCTGACACTGGTGGATGCGGTGCTGACCAACAACCATGCCGAAGAACAAGGGGGCGGCTTGCATCTGCACGGCGTGGATTGCACCTTGACCAATGTGCACTTCACCAACAACCGATCGGCCAACACCACCGATGTCTTTTTCCGCGACGGGCAACTCTTCTTGAACAACGTCACCCGGACCGGGCCGGTGTACGGCATCCAGGCCTTCTCGTTCGACGGTCCAAATCTCAAGGTACGGCTGGGTCCTCCATCATCAAGCCGTTGAGGCATGACCGACCTCAATTTTAAACGAGGTGAACGTCGGGAAGGAAGAAGGTGAACCGATCGATGTGACCCGCTGCTCATTCAACACGACCTATTCGGTCTTGAGGTTTACGAGACGTTCCGTTGTTCCGATGACATCATCATCCTTGCCAAACTGCACGTCCACGCGAACACGAACACGCTGGGGGATGGCATCGGACAGCTGATCCACCACCCCCACCCGAGCATCTTCCGTGGTTGGGTAAGCGGCTGCATTCGGATTTTCGGGATACACGGTGAACCGGGGCTGCACGCCAGGCACTCGGCGAACAAACAAAGGCTGCAACCGGAACCCCTCATCGGATTGGTGCACCCCCACCGCCAAAGGATGCCCCGCCGCGATGGTG
>CALDQF010000257.1 GCA_937911845.1 uncultured Phycisphaera sp.
CGTTGTGATATGGAGCAGCCGCTCCGCCCGCACTTCCGGAGAAAGCCGCCAGAACCCAGTGCCAAACGAGTCGGACATGGCCTCTTTATGAATCCGTTCAAGATTCAGCAAGGTGTCATTCGCCGCGGCGTTCTGCAATACAGAAGCGACGGCTTGGGTTTGCACTTCATCTCGAACTGCAGATGGCCGGATGTCTCGCACGGATTGTTGAGCACGGGCAAAGACGGGATGACTCGGCCATGTTTCAGCAACCACAACTCGGGCCTCAGGGGTTTCAAAGGGCCACACGGCAAACGAGGATGGGTCTTGTTGACGCCAACGCTCGAGATGGGCGATTCCGGTCAACATTTGGGAACCAACACTGCCGACACCGAGCAGCTTCCACGCCGACTGCGCGCCCCGCGGATCTCCCACCCGCCACTCCCAGTCTCCAGCATCGTGGACTCTCTTGGAAGAAAGATGCGGACGGACTTGAGGAACACCCCAGAATCGCCCTTGGTGCTGTTGATTCAAGAAGGCCGCCAGCTCCCACCGGTTGTTCTGGTTGTTGTGCTCGTCTTGAAGACCTGCGCCGATTGTCTGCCACAAGGCACGCCAATCTTGGAAATCGCAAACCCCAAACGGAATCCCCATCGGAAAATCGAACGCCACCAGCCAGTGGCCTTCCCGCGTGCGTTCTTGGATCAACTGCATGGCTTCAGCACGGGTGGATGGGTTCACGCACCAACCGAAGGCGTCGGAAATCCAAATGGAATCCGCTCCTGTTTTGGGCCGGCTGTTGGCCGACCAGTCCACGACAAGAACCTGACGGGTGTGCACCCCAAAAGGGTAGGCTTTCGGAATGAACGAACGCCGCCACGATCTTGACGCCCTGCGGGCCGGGGCCATGCTGCTGGGCATTGTGCTGCATGCCGCTTTGGCCTACACCGGCATCCCCATCTGGCCCACGGTGGATGACGCTTGGCCTCCGTTCATGGAAATCAACAACATCATCCATGGCTTTCGCATGCCGCTGTTCTTTCTGCTCAGCGGCTTCTTTACCGCGATGATCTGGAAGCGGCGTGGCCTGGGTGGACTCCTGATTCACCGTGTGAAACGCATCTTGTTGCCCTTGGCCGTGGGCATGTTCACCATCATCCCTCTCACTTGGGTGGCCATCATCATTTCGGATGGCGGTGGAAACGAAGACGGCCCCAAATCATCCGACAGCCTGTGGGCGGCCGCGGCCTTTGGCGATCTTGAAGAAATGGACCGGTTCCTCGCCGAGAAGCCCGACGTCAACGCCCAAGACCCGTTCATGCGGCAAACCGCGCTGGGATGGGCATGCAACACCGGACAACCCCAAGCGGTCGCCAAACTCCTCGAAGCTGGGGCGGACCCCAACCAGCGCTATGGCAATGAGGCCAAAGACACCGCCCTGCACAGCGCCGTCTTTTTTGGCCGGGGCGAGTGCACGGCCTTGTTGATCGAAGCAGGCGCGGACCAAACCGCCCGCAACCCAACGGGAGAACGCCCGGTCGATCTACTCAAGCACGACTTGGACGTGGTGCAATACTTCGCCGGCATGCTCAAAGTGCCTGTGGAACCACAAGCGTGGAAAGAAGGACGCGAGCGGGCCAAACAACTCTTGGAAACCACCGAGAGTCTGGCCTCCGCCAACGCTTCTCAAGCAGCACCAGCTGAATCGAATTTCAATCTTGAGCCTCTGATTGCTGGACTGTTCCTGCTGCCCGTCTTTCATCATTTGTGGTTTTTGTGGCACTTGTGCTGGTTGGTGCTCGGCTTCGCCTTCGTTCGCCTGGCGTTCAAAGTTCTTCCCAGACTCCCAGCCCTTCCGACTTGGCTGGTGGCCTCACCGGTGGCGTTGGTTTGGATGGTGCCATTGATCCTTCCGTTCCAACTGCAAATGCACGGCAGATCGATGGCGGGCTGGGGACCAGACACGTCCATCGGACTGCTCCCCTTCCCCCACCTGCTGGTGTACGAATTCATCTTTTTTATGGCCGGGGCCTTGATCTACCTCACGCCCAAAGCCAGCGAACGCTTTGGAAATCTGTGGTGGCTCACGGGAGCGCTCGCTATCGGGGCGTACCTGATGGAGCCCACCACACACCTGCAATCGGCACTGCAGCAAACGGTGTACGTCTGGTCGGGCATTTTTGCGGCGGTGGGACTGTGCCGAAGCGTGCTGGCCAAAGAGCGGTACTGGGTCCGGCAAATTTCGGAAGCGTCGTACTGGCTGTATCTCACCCACCTGCCGGTGGTGATGATCCTGCAGCACTTCTTTGCCCAAACCAATCTTGATCCAATTCTGAAATTCAGTCTGATCACCCTCATCACCACCGTCGGTTTGTATCTGCCTTGGCAGTACATTTTCAAAAGAACAATCGTGGGGCGGTTGCTGATTGGGCGGGTCTCTTCTGAACAAAGACCAAACGGAAGTGCAGGGTGATCATTTGCTGCTCTTCATTAGCAATGACAAGTCATTGTCGATTGAGAGGGTCTCATGGCATGCATACAATAGATCACGTTCTAGGAGACCCATCTGATGATGATTCATATGCTCAGCCTGCTGTGCCTGCTCTTCGCGGTTTCATGTTCAGCCTCGAAGCAAACCATCGAGACCGCCGACGCCCCCATGGCTGCGGCCCGTGAAATCGGCGACGGGCTCCCCCAAGATGACCCAAGTTTGATCACGGCCACCTCTTTGGCCCTGCACATCCGTGGCATGAGTTGCCCGAAGTGTGTGACGAACGCCGAAATCCAACTCGAACGCCTGCCTGGCGTGTCTGGCGCGATGCTGGACATGGGCGGCGGCACCTTCCGCATCAAAGTGAAACCCGGCGCTCCCGTGACCCGAGGCAATCTGGCCCGCGCCATTTGGGTGGCAGGATTCACCTTGGTGGAGATTGAGGAACTGTCGTCGTGAAGACTCGGCTTCTGGGGTTCGTCCTGATCCTCTCCACCGCGGCCTCCGCGCAAGAAGCGATCTCGGTGCCCGCCGCGACCATGCCTTCGCCCGGCGTCTTCATTCCCCGCGTCGTGACGCAACTGATCGGGTACGTCGATCCCACCACCGGCAAGTCAAAAACTCACGGGGTACAGAATGCATCCTTGGCGGCCGGAATCGCTGCTGATTGGTCGGTGATGTTGAAATTCGAAACCAGCTTGAATTTCGACGATCGAAAAAGCCAACATGACCCGCACCTTATGTTCAAGCACCGCTTCTATCGAAAGGATCTGGGGATCATTTCGACCGAAAGAATGGCGGTCTACGGCGGTGTTGAGTTTGACGACAACCTGGATCCATTCTTGGGCTTGGTGTACACCAAGATCGATGGCCGCTGGGGCACAAACCTCGGAATCTCGTGGGAGACCGGCGAAGTGGCGAACGACGGCCCTCCCATCTTGGCCGGCCATGCTGGTGCCGACTTGTGGAAATTGCAATCCAGTGTGCTGTACCGGTTGTTCCCCGAGGATTACAGCACCACTTCGGACCACGCTTGGTACGCCACGGTCGAAACCAGCTTGCCGTACGAAGAAAACGGTGATTGGGAATGGACCCTCGGCCCCGGCATACTGTTTGAAGGACGACGACAAGCATTCGAAGCGAACCTCCGGATTCCCGTTCAACAGGACATCAATCATCGTGCCGAGACTGAATGGGCGCTGGCCATCGGCTGGCGAACGTTGTTCTAACATTCAACCTTGAATGAACGCCTATCAGCACACGGAGTACAAGTGATGTTCCAAAGTCTGTTGCTCGAGAGTCATCTCCAACAATGATTCTGTGTCACACGCACAACCTTATTTTCATCAAGACAC
>CALDQF010000258.1 GCA_937911845.1 uncultured Phycisphaera sp.
TATAACAAGTGGTCTGAGCAGTGATCATCAAACCCTTTATGTCAGACGAGGCTATTTTGAAACTGAAAACTTAGGCTCTCCTTTCACTGAAATTATTTCAGCAGTCCGTGAGATTGAAAGTTTACTTAGCTTTGATTCTTTAGATATTGAATTCGCACTAGACTCAGAAAAAGTTATACACATTCTGCAGGTTCGCCCCCTGGTGATTAACAAAAAAAATAAAAAACGTTTTTCCCAAGCAGACTACGATTTAGCGATTGATGAGGTCCGAATGCAGATTAAAACAATGGCAAAGTCTGCCCCTCATATACCAGGCCCAGCTTTGCCGTTATATGGTAACATGCCAGACTGGAACCCTGCAGAGATAATTGGAACCTCGCCAAGTCTTCTTGCATTCAGTTTGTACCAATATCTAATATTGGAAGATACGTGGGCAAAACAAAGAGCAGAATATGGGTATCGTGATGTGAGACCTTCTCCATTGCTTTTTGATTTTGGTGGAAAGCCCTACGTAGATGTACGTGCGAGTTTCACTTCATTTATCCCTGCTTCAGTTTCTGACAAGTTAGCTGCAAAGTTGCTAGATTTTTATTTAGACTGGTTGCGGGCCCATCCTGAGTTGTTGGTGGCAGGGGCCATCAAGGCCATCAAGATCGTGGCTTACGAACCAGCCTTTGGGATCATTGGTGATCCTGCGAAGCGTGACCCGCGCACTCGCCAGTCCGCCGACCACTCCATGGTGTTCATCGTGTCGCGGATGTTGCAACGAGCGATTGACTTTGGTGAAGTACCAGCCGGGAACGATGATGCTTGGCGAAAATTGATGTTGATGCCCGAGGACTACGCCCCCCAAGCCATTGTTGACCCCAAAACCCGGGACTTGATGGAACTCATATCCTTTGCCCATGGTGGCGAGGCCTACGACGAGAAATATCCAGACGGAATTCCCACATCGATCGAAATCACAACCCATGCTGGTAGCGTCTTCGATTCTGGTTTGGTGATGTATCCCTCCGGACATGCTCGGAACACGACGGCCGATCTTGAGGGCATTCTGAGCAAGAAGATGCGGCAGATGGGGGAGATTGCCCTCGCAGAGCCTGGCCCAGTCGTGGATCGCTTCCGGAATATTGGATCTCTGGACGCCGCGGCTTTGGCCGAGGTGCACAATTTCAATCTTCTGGACCGTGGACCGTACGAGTAACCGCCCATTGGTCCTGAATCCGGTAATCTTCTTACGGATGCCTGCCCGGCATGGAGGCCGCGTTGTGAAAGTTGTCAGTGTTGTTCTTGTTTGGCTTTGTCTCCCTGTGTCGTACGCGCAGGACGGGGATGCACTGGATGAGATCCGGGCCGAGATGGCTCGTCTTCGCGACGAAAATGCTCGCATCCGGGGCGAACTTGATCGAATGAATCGCGCTCGGGACCCCGAGCTCGACCGATTGATGCGGGCTCAGATCGGTATGGCTGTTGATGCGGCCATGGCTCAGGTTCAATCCGAGCAACAAATGACGGCTGGTTGGAACGATGGATTTTTCTTGGCCTCAGAGGATGGCAAGTTCTCCATGGAACTGGGTGCTTTGGTGCAGTTCCGGTTTATCCACGCACATCGACCTGATCCTTTGCGCGCATTGCAAGATCCTGACATCAACAACTGGGAGAACCGCTGGGGCTTTGAATTCGCCCGTACCGACTTGTTGGTTCGGGGGCATCTCTACCGGCCTGAACTGCAGTACTTCTTGAACCTTGGCATCACGCGTGAAGAGCCAGGGCTTGTCAATGGTTTGGGGTTTGTCAAAGATTTGTGGCTCTCGTATGACTTCAAAAACGACTGGCGGGTCCGGGTTGGCCAATTCAAGATCCACCATTCTCGTGAAGAGTCCACTCCATCCAGCGCGCAGCTTGCGGTGGAACGCACGCTGCTGAATGAAGCGTTGAACCTGGGTCGCACGCAAGGTGTTGAGTTGACCTGGAGCCGCACCCGCGATGTGTTGACCTTCACCACTGGCGATGGTGCGTCGGACCCAACGGCAGACAATGGGCTCGGGTTCTACGTGGCTCCGAATGATGGCACCCTGCCATCCATGCTGAATCGGAATGCCTTAAAACGAGATGTTGAATGGTTCGCGGCCCTTCGTTGGGAACGTCTGATGTACGGATCGTGGAGCCAGTTCAGTGACATGACGAGTCCGATGGGCTCCGCCCCAGCCGCCATGTTTGGTCTTTCCATCCACGGACAAAAGGGCGAGGCCACCAAGGTGCCTACTCCCAATCGTGATGAAAGCCGCTGGGCCTCCTTTGCTGCTGACATCAGTTGGGAGTTCGGAGGCTCAAGTGCCATGCTTGCCGGGATGTATGGCTACATCGATTCGGGTGGTTTTCAAGATCAGTACCACATTTACGGAATCAGCGCCCAATATGCTCGGTACTGGGCACCAAAGTGGGAATGGTTTGCACGGTATGACTGGGCAGAGTTGTATGGTCAGAATTACAACAATGAGCCAGATTCCATCGGGAATGGTGGGACGGTTAATTACTTTGCCCAAGCGGACTCTGGTGTGTTAACACTTGGGGTCAACCACTACATGGACGGGCACAATTTTAAGTGGACGACCGACCTCAACTTTACGATCGATAAGACGGATGCTTTGTTTTACTCCAACGTGGGCAGCATTTCGCAGGACGGTGATGATGGCCAACAAGTTGTGCTGCGATCACAGATGCAACTCAGCTTCTAACTCCAACATCGCCTCTTGATGACTGTAATTCCCTGGGCCGACCGTTTCTTCGCTTGAGCTTCGCATTTCACGCCGGCAGGACGTCGTGTCCCCAAACTTGATCACCGGGGATCAGGGTCGAAGTTCGACTTCAGAACGCCCGGGGCTTAGGACTTCGTACAGCAGAGCGATGTCTTCGGGAAGCATTCGCACACATCCAAGTGACTCTGAGCGGCCAATTGAGTTTTCCTCGATGGTGCCATGGAGGCCAAAGCCCGACAGCTTTTCAGTTGCTGGTTCGGTACCTTTGATGGCGATCCAGTGCTCACCCACCGGATTCGATGGATCGTCTTTGTCAAAGACTTTGCCGGTCTCTGGGTCGGTGTGTTGAGGGTTTTCAACCCGAGAACTCACTTTGAATTTTCCTTCGGGCGTGCGATTGTCGCGACCAAGTCCGACGTTGAAACTGCGGACATACACCCGGTCATCCTCTTGGCCCATCCACAGATCCAACCGGTACCCAGATTTGTTGACCACGGCATGGAACGGTCCATCGAGAAGCTTCAAGCGTTGGCCAGATCGAATGCGGTTTGGACTGGAGATGCCGTTGATTCGTGCCAAGAACTTCCAGTGCAAACCATTGGTCTGATTCTGGGCAATCTTGGCCAACACGCCTCCTTCTGGAATGATGAATTCACGGGCAAAGGGATCTCGTTGGGCAACTCCGGAACCAAACACCAAGGTCTCTGAAAGTTGAGACAACGCCACACGGACTTCACTGGCTCGAGCTTCATCAAGTCCTCCCGAACCAAGTGCGTCGGACAAGCGCTGGCGGCCTTCAACTCCTAGCCCATCTCTCAGCAAACGCATGCCGGAAGCAAAGTCGGCAAGAGCACGCTCCCGGACGGCTGGGGGTGTGTCGGAGTTGCTCTCAACTGGCTTGACAGGATTGGCTGGAACTGTTGTTGGAGGCACTGGTTCCGGCACTTGGGGTTCCAACACCTCTGGAACCGCTTCGTAGGTGGCGGTTTCGGTTGGTTCCACCGCAGCAGGTTCTGCCGCCGGGGGTTGGTCATTGGTGGCGACCGTAAGAGAGGTGTCGTCGGTGGGGCCTGGTTGGGGATCGACTGGCACTTGGTTGGATTCAGGAGCCGGCCACAGGTTGTAGCCCAACAAGCCCATCCCTCCTACAACGAGAAGCACGGCGAAAGGACGAGGAGATCGACGTCGTCGAGATCGCCGATTGCTTGGATTCATGGTTGCTCTTGACACGGAGGGGATCCTATCCAACCTGTCTCTGTTAAGAGGAATGACACGGGCTCATCGTGTCGTTCGGTGGGGAGAACTTGCTTGATCTGGGCTGAGAAGCAGACGCCAATCCGCAGAGTCGACTTCGGTAGGGTGCGGAGGAATCGATCGTAAAAGCCACCTCCTCGCCCCAGCCTTGAACCCTCGGCCGTGAAGGCCA
>CALDQF010000259.1 GCA_937911845.1 uncultured Phycisphaera sp.
CCAATGCTGATGTGGAATGGTCAATGTCGGAACCACTTCGGGCCCTGGGTCGGTTCCGTCACGAGGCCGTGGCCGTAGACGCGAAATCGGGTGTTCTGTATCTCACTGAGGATGAGCACGATGGACTCCTGTACCGGTTTGTGCCCAAAATCAAAGGCAATTTGTCTACTGGCAAGCTGCAGGCGTTGGCCATTCAAAACTCGCCCAGCTCGGATCTTCGCAACTGGGATCATGATTCGCCGGGCCCCTCGCCCGTGACAGGTGACACCCTTCCGGTGGAGTGGGTTGATTTGCTCGATACCGATTCCCCTCAAGGTGATCTTCGGATCCGTGGATTTGAAATTCACGGGGCCGCCCGCTTCGCTCGCGGCGAAGGCATTTGGGCGGGCAACGGTTCGGTGTACGTGGCATGCACCAATGGCGGCCGCTCCCGCATTGGTCAGGTTTGGCGGTACCACCCCAGCCCTTTTGAGGGCACCGATCAGGAAGCCGCTTCTCCCGGCCGTCTTGAACTCTTCGTGGAGTCACCCGACAAGCTCACCCTTCACTACGCGGACAACTTGGTGGTCGCGCCTTGGGGCGATGTCTTCGTCAGCGAAGATGGAGAAGGCCACGACCGGGTGATTCGAATTGATCCGCAAGGACGGTGCACGCCGTTCATGGCCAATCGACTGTCCAACTCGGAACTGACCGGGGTGTGCTTCAGCCCAGATGGGAACACTATGTTTGTCAACGAACAAGGTAGTGGTCTAACCCTGGCGGTTCATGGACCGTTCCGAGAGCGATTCTCCCAAGCCTAAACAGGCGTTAACCGGTGTGAAACTTCAGTCGTGCTGGTCGCATCCCTCGAGTTGACATCCTTCACGGCACTTCGAGAGATTCCGCACGTGGGCGGTGACCAAGAACACTGAACCGAGCATGGTCAAGATGCTTTCACGGCTCATCAGGCTGTGCTGGTGCTCGGCATGGTCCCCAGCGCCGTCCTGGGCTGCATTTTTGTGCTCGTGCTCGTGCTCGTGGTCGTGATCGTGGTCGTGGTCGTGATCATGGGTTACATGATGGTCGGCCTCAGTATGCGAAGTATGCGAAGTGTTCGAACTGTGGTCATGACCGCCGTGGCCATCGCTGGCCAAGAGGCCAATCAGGATCAAGGTCAAGCCGCAGCCTCCAAAGGCGACGGTAGGGACATCGCGGTGGCGTTTGAAACCACCCCGAAGGGCGGGTACCACGGTGGCGGTGACCAAAACGGCCATCGCAATATGAAATCCAGTCCCCAGCGAAGACTCGAACCGTGCCAATGCTGGCATGCCGGCCAGCAAAAAAGGCAAGGCCACACAGTGCACCAGACACAGAGCGCTGGCGGAAATTCCAAGGCGATCCCACAGGCGGTGACGGTGACTGAATTCTTCCTTTTGCATTCAGACGCATCCTACAATTGACATCAATGAGATGTCAGTACTACCTCCTAGGATTGTTTTTGGCCGGATGCGGCCTGTCACACACCCATGAGTATTCCGCTGGGGTGCTCCCGACCGCGATCGTTTCATGTGCCTGCGTCATTCCAGACGCCGGTCCCGTAGGACCAGCGGTATCGGACTGGGATGAGCCCTTCTTGACCGATTACGTCCAGTTGACTTTTGCTGAATCGTTCCATAAAGCGGGGGAGGCCTATTTCTCACCAGACGGTCAATGGATCATTTTTCAGGCGGTAGAGAAGCCCGCTGAAGGCCAGCCACCCGATGAGCACTACTCAATGTATGTCGCGAAGTTGCAGACCCAAGATGGGGCAGTCACTGGACTGCAAGAACACATCATGGTCTCTCCCCCGGGCAGCGCCAACACTTGTGGATGGTTCCATCCTCATGAGCCTGGTCGGATCCTCTTCGGATGCACCCTTGTCCCACCCAGCGGCAACGATGTCCCTGGTTATCAGCGTGAGCAATCCAAGTACCGCTGGGCCTTTCCGGAAGAGATGACGATCGTTCAAACTGTCGTGCCACAGATGCTTGGAAAATCTGGTCCGGTTGAGCTGAAGCCAGTGGTCGACATGCCTGGGTATTGCGCGGAAGGATCATGGAGTCCGGACGGCAAGACGATTTTGTACGCCCGTGTCCAGCCGGAAACCTCGGACGCCGATTTGTACGTGCACGACATGCATTCGGGGAAAAAGACAAAAATTGTTTCTGCACCGGGCTACGACGGCGGGCCTTTTTTCTCTCCAGACGGTCAGTTCATTTGTTATCGCTCAGATCGAGAAGGCAACAACTTGCTTCAGATACAGGTCTCGAAGTTGAAGATGGATGAAGGTGTGCCTTCAGGCATTCAGGCTGAATTTGCCCTGACCGCCGATCGGCATGTGAACTGGGCGCCGTTCTTTCATCCCTCGGGCGACTGGCTCGTCTATGCCACGAGCCGTATGTCGCACCGCAACTATGAGGTTTTTGCGCTTCCCCTCACAGGTGATCTGTCGGTCAAGAAAGAACCCGTTCGCATCACGAATGCAAACGGGTTTGACGGGCTTCCAGTGTTCAATCCCGAAGGTTCCATGATGATGTGGACCGCCCAACGGGGCCAAGACCGCAACAGTGAGGGAAGACCATCCAGCCAACTTTGGCTCGCCAAGACTACCGGACAGAAGATCCCGGTCTCGGCATCCATTGACTCTTCGGCACAGATCCAATTGGGCGAGTAAACCGAATCGTGTTATGGACACACTTCGTTGTACGTGCTGAGGATCAGAATCAAGTCGTTGAAATCCATCAATCCATTTCGGTCGACATCGGTGTTGCAGGTCCCAAGCAGTGACATGATCAGATCGAGATCGCCGGAATCCACCAAGCCGTCGTCGTTCAAGTCGGCAAATATGGTGCCTTGATCCAGAACCTGGCCAGGAACGCCGCAGTAGCCGGCGTTGTCCAGTCCGATGCGATGTTCTGGGAAGTATGGGGTAAAGATGGCGTACTCAGCTTCCGTCTCGAGAGTCGAGTATTCAGGGACGGTCGGATTGGGGTAATTCAATCCATTG
>CALDQF010000260.1 GCA_937911845.1 uncultured Phycisphaera sp.
AAAAACTTTATGATGAACTTAAAAAATTCGGTGAAATTTTAGAATTTGCTAGGTCTGGAAGAGTAGCACTATCAAAAAAGAAAAGAAAAACCGTAAACTTTATTAAACAACTAGAAAAAACTAAATCAAATAAATTAAACATTTAAATTAAAAATTATGGCAAAAATAAATTTTGGAGGTACGATAGAAGAAGTAGTAACACGTGAGGAATTTCCATTAAATAAAGCTTTAGAGTACTTAAAAGATGAAACAATAGCTATTATAGGGTATGGTGTACAAGGACCAGGTCAGTCATTGAATTTAAAAGATAATGGTTTTAATGTAATAATTGGTCAGAGAAAAAATTCAAAATCATGGGATAAAGCTTCCTCTGGTTCAGACGTATAAATACGCCATGAAACAGTGTTCGTCTTTTGTGAAGCGAGGCTCCTAAAAAGTGGTGATTTCTAAAGGAAAACCTGAAAAGTCCGGTTTAGATCCCGCCGCGCAACTCTCGGTTTGAGCCAAATTTGGCCAGGAGTTTGCGCACGCTCGGGTCTTCGACCCGCATGGCGTCTGCGTCCTTTTTCTGGTTGTCCTTTTCCCGGTCGGCGGCAGATCGCATGGTCAGGGACACTTTTCTTTTGCCCTCATCGATGCTCAAAATCGTGACTTGAACCACCATGTCTGGCTTTAGAACCGCTGATGGATGCTGAATACGGCGATTGCTGATCTCTGAGATGTGCACCAATCCCTCGATTCCAGGGGCCACCTCAACGAATGCGCCAAAATCAAGGATTTTGGTGACGCGTCCGGAGAGTTCTGCTCCAACTTCAAGGCTTCCAGACGCGGCCACGAATGGATCTTCCATCGTCTGCTTCAGTGAAAGGGCAACTCTGGTTTTGCCATCCTTTTTCTCAATTTTGAGCACTTTGACTCGAATTGTCTGGCCAACCTTCACTACCTGAGCCGGATCATTTACGCGGGAATGCGACAATTCGGCAACGTGGACGAGTCCTTGCAGTCCTCCGAGGTCCACGAAGGCCCCGAAAGGTTGCAGGCTTTGCACCGTGCCTTCAACCGTGTCTCCCACCGTTAGATTTTTCAGAAGTTCCTTGCGTCGCTCCCTTTGCGCAACAATCAACAAGGCGCGGCGGCTCAGGATGACATTCTTGCCTCCCTCACGAACTTCGATCACCTTGGCTTCCAGTTTGAGTCCGACAAAGTTGTCAAAGCTCTCGTGGTGAACAACATCAATCTGGGAAGCTGGCATGAAGCAGCGGATTCCCTTGAACGAAAGCTCCAAACCACCTTTGTTGGCCTTTTTGACCAAAGCTTCCACAACCTGCCCTTTTTCAAGGGTTTGGCCTTTCACAGGAGTGGCTGAACCCTCGAGTCTCAGCGGCCAAAGCCCCTCTGCATCCTGGGCAGGGCCAAGTACGAAGATGAATCGGTCACCCAGATTGGGAAACGAATCAAATTGATCGAGGCTACAGATCCCACTGTCCTTGGGGCCAAACTCAACGACCGCTTCCTTTCGGTCCAAATTGATGGTTTGGACGGATCCTGTGGTCCGTGCGCCAGGGGCGAACTCGACCAGATTCTGGGCCGCGTTCATCGCCCCCAAAGCGGCATTCAAGATCGCAGTTGGGTCTACAGGCGGAGTACTTTCGTTCACTGTTGTTGGTGTAGAGGCAACCTCGGGATCCGATGGGGCTTCTTGATTAGCGAACAGTGCATCGACCTCAGCTGAGATTCCTGACGACAGGTCTTCGGGGGTTGGATCGGAGGAAGTTGCCTCCGCAGCCGGTGTTTCAGGGGAAGGAGTCACTGGGGAGGGACTCTGGTCGACCTTTTCCGCCGAGGGCTCTGGGGATGATTGGTTGGTGGGCTGCGGATCAATATCACTCATGGTGCTCAAATTGTACCGCGTGAACATGCTTCTTCCCACGTGGAAAGAGCCGCGATCACCTCCACAATGTGCTCTGACCGGTATGATCGTTCCTTCGGAGCAGCCGATCGGTTGCCATAAGGAGGCTTGTGCAACATGGCAGGCAATCAAAGGGCATGGGGTATCGAGGTCGGTGTCGCAGCGGTGAAGGCCGTTTGCCTTGAACGCAGTGGCGATCAGGTCGCTGTGTCCGATTTCTGCGTGATTCCCCACAGCCGGACACTCGGTGATCCGGAGCTGAGTGGACAAGAATCGGACGCCATTGTTCGATTTTCTTTGGGCCAGTTGATCAGTCAGAAATCACTCGAGGGCGAGACTCTGGTTATGAACCTTCCGGGGCAAGATGCGTTGATTCGCTTCGCAAAGTTGCCTCCGGCAGAACCAAAAGCCATTCCTGGCCTGGTTGAGTACGAAGCCAAACAGCAAATTCCCTTCCCTATCGAGGAAGTGGAATGGGACTACCAAGCCTTTCAAGATGACGACTCGCCAGAGATTGAAGTCGGCATCTTCGCCACAACTCGGGCCAAGGTGCAGGACCTCCTTTCGCGCTGGTCGGATTCTGGCTTAACCCCCGAAGCGTTGACGGTCGGCCCCCTTGCGGTATTGAATGCTGTGGCTTGGGATTCAGGATTGGTTGAGTTGAACAAGAACAGCGCGTCCATTCGCGATGAAGAAGAGCCGCTGGTTGTTCTTGATATTGGCACACATGCCTCTGATGTGGTTATTGCCCACCGCGGGCGTTGCTGGATTCGAACGTTCCCCGTCGGCGGAACACACTTCACCCAAGCCGTGAAGGACACCTTCCACCTGCCCTATGCCAAAGCTGAAAGCTTGAAGCAAGATGCCGCCAGCAGCAAATACACCAAGCAGATCATGCAGGCTATGCGGCCAGTTTTTAGTGATTTGCTCGATGATTTGCAAAAAACCATCAATTACTACCAGGGCCAAAATCCCGGGACTCAAATCAAGAAAATTGTTGGCTTGGGTTCCACTTTCCGGATCGCCGGACTCCGGAAATTCCTTGGGTCCCAACTCGGGCTCGACATCGTTCGACTGGACGAATTCCAGAGGATTTCCGTGGGTGGACGTGAAGCAGCCAGCTTTGCTGAGCATACCGTCACGCTGGGAACCGCTTACGGGTTGGCCTTGCAAGGCGTCGGCCTTGGGTCGGTGGAGGCCAACTTGGTCCCCTCGACCATTTTGCGAACACAAATGTGGGCGGCCAAGACCAAGTGGTTTGTGGCGGCTGGTGTCTTGATCGCCTTGGGTTTGACCTCAAGCGTTCTTCGTCCTATCGCCGAGAGAGGTCAATTCCAAGGCGAAACCGCGTTGTCACAAGCACGATCTGCTGCCAGCACGGCAACGGCACTGCAGTCTCAGTTTGATGCGGCGAAAAACAATGCCCAATCCAGTGCTGCAGCCGACAACATTCGTGGCCTCCTTGAGGACCGTGAAGTTTGGAATTGGCTTGTCCGTGATGTTCACAGCGCCCTGGATTCTTCTGATCCCCAGCGTGAGTTGTTGTGGGCTTCAACTGATGATTTGTCAATTGACCCCGGGGAAAGACGCCTTGTTCGTCTCCGTCACATGTCTGGTGTGTACTCAGGCGATACCAAGCGTGTTGCGGTCACCATGCATGTTGAAGTGACCCACGATGGCCCCAACGACTTCTTGAACCGAACAGTTGCCGCGTGGCTTCGCCAGCAAGCGGAAGAAGAGTTGGCGGGACGTCCGTACACCATTGTTGCTGACTCAATACAACTGAATGCCACATCGCGGACTCAGGCCAACGTGGAGGCAGATGGCACCGTGACCGGCGATCCAGGCAACAGCTCTGGCGGATTTACGGCACCAGCTCAAGGTCAATCATCCGGAGGTCGACCCGGTATGGGCGGTATGGGGATGGGAATGGGGCAACCCGCTGGCGGAGGTGGTGGCATGGGCATGGGAGGCCAAGGGCGACGAGCTCGAGGTGCGGGACGTCAAGCACCTGGCGCCGGATTAGGTGGCAACACCGCACCGGCTGGCGGTCAAGCCGCGGCACCCCCCGGTGG
>CALDQF010000261.1 GCA_937911845.1 uncultured Phycisphaera sp.
CGGTGCGTTGTCTCAGGAAGACCCGCCGTTGGCGAGGCTTCGATCGCGCGGCTGAAGCTGGGGTGCCCGACGAATGTTGCGGGAATGCCACGGCGTACAAACCAATCTGCCTCGAAGGGAAACAGACACGCCAAAGCATCAGTTTGGCCGCGAAGTTTGGCCAAACGCCCATCCCACCGCCGAGCCCAGATTTTGGGGGCCACCCAGTGGACCGTCTTGGCTCCTCGGGCCCGGAAGGCCGGGGTGATGCGGAATTGAGCCGCGGGCGAATCGACCGGGATATGGACCACCGGGCCTTGATCGGGCAAGAGCTGTTGAAGTTGCCCCACCAACGCCGGCAACTCTTGCAAGCGACGCGCGGCTTCAAGCCCCATAACTCCAGCCGATGCAGTCTCAGCCACCAACTCCGCCCCCGCCTGTTCCGTGAAGGGGCCCGCCGCGGCAAGAAGGCGCCATTCCGGATGGCGACGACGCAACTCGGCCACCACCGGCGCCGCATGGCGGTCACCAGAAGGCTCAAACGCGGTGAAGAGGACCGTTGTCACGCTTCCAAGGTATCAGGGGAGTGAGATTGTCGGCTTTGCCGATAGAGTGTTCGATTCAGATTGATTTTCACCCCCCATTTTGGGACACCCAAGACCATGATCAAACGTACCCATACCTGTGGCGACCTTCGAGACTCCGACGCCGGCGCATCCGTCCGGCTGTGTGGTTGGGTCAATACCTACCGAGAGCAAGGCAAAGGCTTGGTCTTTCTCGATCTTCGTGACCGAGCGGGACTCACCCAAGTGGTGTGCGATTTGGAAGATTCAGACAGCGATCTGGTGGAGATCGCCCGAGGTCTTCGCCGCGAAGACTGTATTGGCGTGGAAGGCAAAGTTCGCATGCGGGACGGTGGGGCCAATGACAAGTTGGAAACCGGCGCAGTTGAGTTGGTGGCCGAACGTATCCAGGTGTTCAGTAAGTCCAAGCCACCCCCCATTTTGCCCGACGACAACGAGGCGGACAAAATCTCCGAAGACAAGCGTTTGGAGTACCGCTACATCGATCTTCGTCGTCCCAGCATGCAGAAAATCTTGCAAACCCGTTCTCAAGTGACGCGCATCGTGCGAGATCACTTCGGTAACGAGGGGTTCCTTGAAGTGGAGACTCCGTTCCTGATCAAATCCAGTCCCGAAGGGGCTCGGGATTTCATCGTGCCCAGTCGCCAGTACCCCGGCGACTGGTACGCCTTGCCCCAAAGTCCACAGATCTTCAAACAGATCTTGATGATCTCTGGTTGTGATCGCTATCTCCAAATTGTGCGGTGCTTCCGGGACGAGGATCCTCGGGCCGACCGTCAAGCCGAGTTCACCCAAGTTGATCTTGAGATGAGCTTTGTTGATCGGGAAGACGTGATGAACATCATGGGTTCATTTGCCACTCGGCTGTGGCAAGAGATCCTTGGGGTCGACATCGGCGACATCCCGAGGATGAGTTGGCGCGATGCCATGGAGGATTACGGCATTGATCGC
>CALDQF010000262.1 GCA_937911845.1 uncultured Phycisphaera sp.
CTTCGCCCATGCGCGTGAGCGTTTTCTGACAGCTGATGAGATCTAACAATCGGACCGGCAATTCGTCGGCCAAGACCACTTGGAGGGCACCATTGGTTTCTAGCAAGTTCACCGCGGGTGAAAAATCCCCATGATTGGGTCCGATCAGGGTGGGCTTGCCGGCGGCGGCTGGACCCATGGGGTCTGATCCATGTCGATGCCCAAAAGATCTGCCCATGACAACGACATCAGCCAAAGGGAAGACTGCATCAAGTTCGCCCAACGTATTCAGAACAACAGTATCTCCAGATGCATGAGGATCGGTACGCATGCGGGCGTGGGGAAATGCACGCAGCGCGTCATCAAACCATTCCGGCCGGCGTGGGGCGACTACGGCCTGACAAGAAGAAGGGATCGATTTGGCAAAAAGCTCATGTTCTTCTGGTGCGGACGAAGCAAACACAATGAGCGGGCGTGTGGGGTCCAATCCAAGGGCGAGTCGAATGGCTTCACTACCCTCAGGATCGAAGGGGTCCCGATCCCATTTGAGGTTCGGATGAACAGTCACCAACTCTTCAGGGACTCCCATTTGGACAAATCGCGAGCCATCATGTTCGGATTGAGCAAATACTTTGGACAAGTTGGCGTAACCGTCGCGAAGGACGCGCTTCCACCGTATTGATTTTTGCAAGGATCGCCCACTCAGGCGGCCGTTCACCACAACGATCGAAATGCCCCGTTCCTTGGCCATCGCAACCAGCGTCGGCCACACCTCAAGTTCAACCAGCACGAGAACCTCAGGCTTGACGTGATCGAGCCAACGCTTGCAGCAGAACGAAATATCAAGGGGCCATTCAACATGGCTCACGGTGGGATGAAGCTCACGGGAGCGATGTTTGCCAGACACAGTCGTCGAGGAGCACGCCACATCCAAACTCAACTCGCCGAGCTCTCGCACCAGCCGTACTGCCGCGTTGACTTCCCCGAGGCTCACAGCATGGACGACGACCCGCGGAGCTTTAGCTGGGAAACGATCGAGTGGTTGCCGCAGACGCCAAAAGTGCCTGCGAGAACGCGACCGCCAGGGGGCAATCAGCAGAAGGCCGGACAAGAGTATGAAATCCCGCAAGAGTCTCACGTCAAAATGCTACATTTAACAGCCTTCATATGGCACGGAACAGTTGACCAAATGCCCATTCACTCCCCATACAAACTGATCGTGGCGGCCAAGGATGGCACAGTTGTGCGGACCGTTGATCTGGCTCACCGTCGAACCCTGACCATCGGCCGAAGCCCTCGGTGCGATCTAACCATGGATATTGATTCCATTTCTCGGCGACACGCCACCATGGTCATGCTTAACAACTCTTGGACCCTGGTCGATTCTGACTCAAAGTCAAAATTCAAAGTGAACAACGAAAAGACTGGCCATGCCCTGCTGTCCGAGGAGCGTCCCATTCAACTTGGAGGTGCCTATTTCTGGCTGCAGACGGCCCCGAGAACGCCAGTCCCTCCATCAAGCGATTCCCGATCATCAACCGAAAAATTGTGGACACCCTCGGTGTCCGACGGTCCCCAGGCCAGTTTGACGATTATGGACTTGGAACTGTAAAACAATGGCAAAAAGCTAGTGAGTTAAAAGGAGTTAAAGTTATTGCTGCTGGACCTAACTTACCATGGGTATCATTATTTGGATCTATTCCAGTAACATCAACTCTTCCTACGATGTATAATGATTTGGCTACTGGAGTGGCTAAAG
>CALDQF010000263.1 GCA_937911845.1 uncultured Phycisphaera sp.
CGAGCGAATCAGCCGAGCCGTGACTTCAGCGATTCTGGCATTTCGCCGTGGCGGATCACCAGGATCAGCTTCAGGCAGAGGTGGATTGTTGATCAACCAACTGGCGACCGCGGCATAATCCTGCGCGGCCGGAGCCGTCGGTTGATGTGTGGCAACTGGCACACCCCGAACGGTCGCCTCACGCACGGCATCATCATCGCGGATGGCGGTTGGGAGAATTTGGCCCGCAAAGCGTTTTTCCATGATGCTCAACAGATTCTTGGAGAGATCCGAGTCGCGAAGCATGGTCGGCAACAAGTGACAGCAGATTTGCCTTCGGTACTCCTGAACCACACTGTTCAGGAACTCCCACTGGCGTTCTGCACCCTTGATGGCGAAGTAGCCGCACTCGATCGGCACCATCACTTCGGTGGCGGCACGGAACGCGTTCAAGGTGAGCAAGTGCAAGTTGGGGGGACAATCCAAGATACGAACGTCGTAGTTCCCGGTGAAGGAACGCAGAACACGAAGCAAACGAACCGTTTCCTCACCGGTCAGTTGATCGAGGGGCATCCGCTCAATCTCAGCGAGTTCACGGCTCGCCGGAAGAACATCAAGGCCATCTTGGACCGTGATCGGGAGGTCCTCCCACGGAATCTCAGGGGGCGTGTCAGAAGCAAGCAGTCGCGCCAGGCCATTGTGGACACGACTGTCGGGAACACGAAGGCCCGCTGCACAGTGGGATTGCGCGTCTAAATCAACCAGAAGGACACTTTGGCCAGACTTGGCAAATTCGGCGGCCAACTGGATGGCGGTGGTGGTCTTGCCACATCCGCCTTTCTGATTCACGATCGCAATGGTGCGCACAATGCACTATCGGACCGAAAGGGGCTTCGGCTTCATTGTCGCCGGCGAGCCCAACCCAGCCGGAGAGCACCCGGCCACATGTATTCGATCTCACCGGCCTCGACGGAAAAAAGCCAGTCCACCGCCCCGTCCAACTGATCCCAAGAATCCATGCTTGGTGAAGGAATTCGGGCCGGCTGCGTGCCGAATGCTGGCCGATCTCCGGCAACAATCCAGAACCCTTCTCCGGGGGCCACCGAACCATCAAGCCATTCCTGAAGCACCAATTTGGATGTTGGCTCGTGGTGATCCACACCGGAGAGCCCCAGCAGGCCAATCAAATGGTTGCGGTCGTTCCCGATCACCAAAACAGGCGCGGGTTGGTCCAAGATGCGGCTCCGGGCTTGGTGGGCAAAAGATTCCAAG
>CALDQF010000264.1 GCA_937911845.1 uncultured Phycisphaera sp.
GTGACAACAACATGTCCTACCGAGGCGTCGACCTCAACAATGGTGGGAACATCGTTGGCTTCACCACCGAAACCCAACTGGCCCTTCCCGCACTCTCCGCATGGAAAGCTGCAGACCCGGCCGTGAAATACCGCCGAATTGGAGTTCCCGGGATGGGTCAGATGATCGTGGCCTCACGGGCCTATGACAATGGAGATGGAACCTGGGACTACGAATACGCCGTCTACAACCAGAACATCGACGCCTCGATTGGTCGACTGATCATTCCAACCAATGGTGACCCCATGGCCACCTCGTTCGGCTTTGCGTGCCCTGAATACCACTCTGGGGAGCCGTATGAACCCACTCCATGGAGCAACTCAACCGATGCCAACGGCATTGTGTTCGCCACCGAGTCATTCGAACAAAACGCCAACGCCAATGCCATCCGTTGGGGAACAACGTACAACTTCAGGTTCACCTCACCCTATCCCCCGAAAAACGGCCAAATCGAAATGGACTTCTTCAAAGAAACCTCCGAAGCAAATCGGTTCGCCCTCGCGGATGTTCCCGATGTGCCCGAAAATTGCGTGGGTGATATCGACGGCAACGGCAGTGTGGATTTCGAAGATCTCTTGACCTTGCTTTCCGCCTGGGATTCCGACAACCCAGAAGCGGACCTTGATGGCAGCGGCACAGTGGAGTTCAACGATCTTCTCACACTGCTTTCTGCTTACGGCGACTGCTGAACTTCAGAATCACCATTCACCAAGGCCCCCGGAAAACCGAGGGCCTTTTTTTTTTGCTCTACACTCCCACCATGACTCAATCTGAAACAAAAGCATCTGACAATCGTGGCTTGGCGGGCTTGACCGCCGGAGAGACATCGGTTTGCGCTGTCAACCAAACCCAACTGATTTATCGCGGATACGAAATCGCGGATCTCGCCGCGAATGCCTCTTTTGAAGAAGTGGCATTTCTTCTGTTGGTTGGACACAAACCCAGCCCCCAGGAGCTCGCCGATTTTGATGCTCGTCTCAAAGCCGCTCGCACACCACCTCACGCAGCGACTGCACTGATTCGAGACATTGCCATGACCGCCCCGGATACACATCCCATGTCCGCGCTTCGCACTGCGGTATCTATGGCAGGGCATTTGGACCACCAGTGCGAAGACAATGGTCCGGAAGCCGAACTGGCCAAGTCGATTCGCCTCACGGCAATGATCCCCACGTTGATCGGGGCCCACCAGACGGCACTGGATGGGAAGCATGAGGTGCAACCGGACTCTGAACTCAGCCATGCTGGCAACCTGCTGTGGTGCATGACTGGAGAAAAACCAGGAGAGTTGGCCACCAAAGTGATGGACGTGTCGCTGGTGCTCTACGCCGAACATGACTTCAACGCGTCAACTTTCACCAGTCGTGTGGTGGCTTCAACCAATTCAGATCTGCACTCTTCTGTGTGCGCCGCGATTGGCGCGCTGAAGGGCAACCTCCATGGCGGTGCCAATGAAGCAGCAATGGACATGCTGAACGAAATCATGGCGGACACCAAAGACGGTGCTCTTGAGGTCGACGCTTGGATGCAACGAGCCTTTGAAGAGAAACGCAAACTGATGGGCTTTGGACACCGTGTCTACAAGAATGGTGACCATCGCGCCGGAATCCTTCGTGACTGGGGACGAAAATTTGCGGAGGCTGAAAAGCCATCAGCCATGCCACTCTTCGACTTGGGTGACGCCGTGCAAGGCATCATGCTTCGCGACAAGAACATCCACCCCAACGTCGATTTCCCTTGCGGGATGACCTACTTCTCCATGGGTATTCCAGTGCCGCAATACACCCCAATTTTCGTAGCCAGTCGTATCACTGGTTGGTGCGCTCACATCATGGAACAGCACGCCAACAACCGCATCATTCGACCATTGGCGGAGTACGTGGGACCAGAGCTCTCGAACTGGAACGATTAAAAATCACAAACGCAGCGATTCCAAGAAGCCCAGTTCCTAAGATCGAGGGCTTGCTATGGAAGCCAACTCGCACGACATTCCATGCCCGGACTGCGGTCAACCAAGACCCGCCGGGGTGCGCTGCCCAGAGTGCGGACTCCCCAGTGAAGCGGATGCTGCCGCCGCGCGTTTGGAACGGGTTTTTTTTCAACGGCTTCGCCGGGCGATCGCGGTTTGCGGCATTGTTATGGCCTTGGGCACATTCCTGCTCGTGCTCTGGGATATTCCTCAACGCGACGTATTGATCTCCGCACTGCTGTTCGTGGGCTTTGCGATCATGGTGCCTCTCGCCAGAACACTGGCCAAGGATGTGGAAATCTCAGGCGCGACACTCCCCCTCAAAAAAGACCGATAACACCTCCAAGCTCTCCGCTCGGTGGGGACAATTGGTGGACAAGGAGAAAGGCTCGGCAAAAATCACAAGATTTCGAGGTTTTCCGGGGCTCCAACCACAAGGGGTACAATGAGACGTCCAATTTTGCCTGTGGAAAAAAAGATGCCAAGTACTGCAACTGTGATGAAAATTGTCTGCGACCGAACCGCCCTGGCCGACGCTGTGTCGTTGGTCTCCGGAGTGGTGGCCGCCCGAAGCCCTTCCCCGGTCCTTCAATGCCTCCGGCTGACCGCGAGCGAGGGCCAACTGCGTTTGTCCGCCACCGATCTTGAAATCGGAGTGGCACAGTGCATTGACGAAGTGGATGTGCAGCAACAAGGCGAAGTCTTGGTTCCCGCCGACAAGCTGTCGCAGATCGTCAAGGCCAGCGACGACCCCACACTCACGCTGGAAGCAGATGGAGATCGACTTCGCATCCGAGGTCTTGGATCCAACTGGTCGCTGCATGGCTTCCCGGTCTCGGAAGCGCCCGAAGTTGAAGATTTTGACGAGTCCATCACTGCCGATTACGAAGTGCCGGCGGTGATTCTCCGCAAGCAAATCCAACGAACCCTGTTCGCCGCCGCCAATGAACAGTCCCGTTACGCCATCAACGGCGTGCTGTTTGAACGGAGCGGGCAAACACTGCGTTGCGTGGCCACCGATGGTCGCCGGCTGGCTCTTTCGTCTTGTTCGTGCGAAAAAACCACCGATAAAGACGGCAACAGCATTGTCCCTTCCAAAGCCCTCCAACTCTTGGGCAAATTGTTGGACGCTCGAGCTCAGGGGGAAGTACGGGTCTCCATCCGTGAAGGCCGAGCCCATTTCGGTATCGGTCACGGGTCGCGAAACGCCACCATCACCACCACTTTGGTCGAAGGATCCTTCCCCCCTTGGTCTGATGTTGTGCCAAAAGACAACGATATCCATATCACGATGGACACCAGTTCACTGGCGGGAGCGGTTCGCCGTGCAGCCTTGCTCACGAGCCAAGAATCTCGCGGGGTCAAACTGACATTCTCCTCGGGGAATCTGGTCATTACGTCCCGTGCTCCAGACACTGGAGAGGCTGAAATTCGGGTGGATTGCAATTACGACGGCGATGAGTTGGGGATCGGATTCAACCCTGGGTACCTCACGGATGCTCTCAAGATCATCGACTCACCCGAAATCACTCTGAGCCTGAAAGGTCCCCAGAAACCTGGAATCTTCAAGGCAGATGGCGAGTTTGTCTACGTGGTGATGCCGGTCTCCCTGGACTGAACCAAACCCTCCACACTTCCCAGAATCAGGGCCCTCCACAGGCCCTTCATCGGTTGCCGGAATGCATGCCAGCGGGGATACTTCGTCCTCATCCCCCCAACCCTGGAGCACCGCATGACCATTGAAGCCGCGATTCACGACAAAGCCATTCAGTTTTGCGGTGATGCCGTGGAGATGTGCGCCGCCGCTGGCAGTGGACACCCCACAACCGCCATGAGTATTTCTCACATCACGGCCGTACTCACCCACCACGCCATGCGTTGGGTGCCTTCGGAACCTTGGCACCCTGGTTCCGATCGACTGGTGCTCTCCGAAGGTCACGCCGTTCCCGCGGTGTATGCCGCCCTTGCCGATCTGGGCGCGGTGGTTGGCAAGGATGGCAGCGAATTCAAACTGACCCGTGACCACTTGTTGACCTTGCGGGACACCGACTCTGTCCTCGACGGACACCCCAACCCCGCCGAAGGCATGCCTTTCTTTGATGCCGCCACAGGATCGTTAGGCCAAGGCCTTTCGGTCGCAGCGGGTGTCGCGTTGGCGGCCTTAAAAGATGAATTGGATCGCAAGGTCTACTGCATCTTGGGTGATGGTGAAGCGCGAGAAGGTCAAGTCACAGAAGCGCTGGACTTCATCATTGATCACAACATCACCAACGTGCTTCCGATCTTCAACTGTAACGGGTATGGACAAGCGGATGCCACCAGCAGCCAACAATCACCCGAACGCATGGTGGCCAAACTCCAAGCGATTGGCTTCACGGTGCTGGACATCGATGGGCATGACCCGATGACCATCGTGGAAGCAATCGACAGCTTCAAAGCTGGCCCCGAACAACCCATGGCCATCGTGGCTCGAACCATCAAAGGCTGGGGGTCACCTTGTCTGCAAGGGCACGGGTGGCACGGCAAAGTGGCGACCGGGACCCAACTCGAACAGGTTCGTGAGGAATTGGGGCTGACTTCTATGAAGCTCACCAGCACGATCTCGGGTGACGCGGCCCTTCGGATCGAACCGCCAGCATCGACTCCGGAAGAGCTATTTGGCCCAGAGAAGATGCCCACCCTGAGCGAAGCCATGAACAGCATCGACAAAGGCTTGGTGCTGAAAAGCGGGAAGTTCGCGACCCGGAAAGCATTCGGCATGGCCCTCCGTATGTTGGCCCGCAACGACAAGCGGGTCTGGGCGCTGGATGCTGACACCAGAAACTCCACTTTTACCCAAGACTTCTTGGCTGAATCCGAAGCAACCGACAGGTTTGCCGAATGCAAGATCGCAGAGCAAAACATGATCTCGGTGGCTGCAGGATTGGCTGCCGCCGAAAAGGTGCCCTTCTGTGCATCCTTCTCAAAGTTCCTGACCCGCGCGTATGACCAAATCGAGATGGCCATCATTTCGAGAGCCAACATCAAAATTGTTGGGTCCCACTCGGGAATCTCGTTGGCCGCCGACGGACCAAGTCAAATGTCACTTCCCGATATGGCTTGGTTCCGAAGCTTCACCACCGCCAAGACCGAGGATGGCGAGCCGCTTTGCTGGTTGCTTCAGCCGTCCGACGCCTACGCAGCGTACGGTTTGACCATGGCCATGGCCGAACACAACGGACCATGCCTTCTGCGCACCCACCGCCCGGACGTGGAGCATCTCTACGACGACAACACGGTGTTCAATCTTGGCCTGTTCGAAGTCTTGACCGAGGGCCGGGACCTTCTGATTGTCTCGGCCGGTTACATGGTGCACGAGTGCAACCGAGCAATCGATTTGTTGGACAAAGCTGGCATCGACGCCACGCTGGTCGACTTGTATTCGATCCCGTTCGACGAAGACGCCCTGTTGGATTTGGCCAACGCCAACGGTGGCAACATCTTGGTGGTCGAAGACAACTTCGGCGCGGCCATCGGATCGGCGGTGGCGGATGCATGCACTGCCTCGGGCGATCCATTCACCATCGAACAAATGCACGTCCGCAAGATCCCCAAGAGCAGCCGCAGCGAAGACGACGTCTTGGCCCAATGCGGACTGGATGCCGCCAGCATCGCCAAAAAGGCGGGCTCCATGGTGGGCGTTGCGGTTCGTTCCTGATCGAACCCCATGACTGCGGGCGTTTCCCCCATTGACTTGCACTGGCTTGACCGGCCGGGCGCGATTTCGTCGTGGGTGATTCCGACCCATGAAGGTCCAGTCTTGATTGATCCTGGTCCGGCGTCAACCCTTCCCGCCTTGCAGCAAGGGGTAGCAAATTTGGGTTGGGCGATGGAAGAACTGGCTGCGGTCCTGCTGACCCACATCCATTTGGATCACGCGGCCGCCGCTGGAGATCTTGCCGCACTGAACATTCCTGTCTATGTGCATTCGGTTGGTCAACGCCATCTCATCGACCCTTCGCGACTCATGGCCTCGGCCCAAAAAATCTACGGCGACCGACTCCCCCATCTCTTCGGCACGATGCAACCGGTGCCGCCCGACCGACTGCATGTCTTGGACCTCTCCGGAACCTTCAGCATTGGAGGCATCTCCTTCAAGGCCCATGAGACGCTTGGCCACGCCAAGCACCACGTGGCCTTCGAGTTTCAGCACGATGGCACGCGATACTTGGCCACCGGAGATGCCGCGGGCGGATTTGTTGCCGAGGCCCCAACCTTCGCGCCCGCCCAATTGCCCCCCCCCGATCTTGACTTGATGGCGTGGTGCAACAGTATTGACATCATGGAACATCTCGAAGCAGACCAACTGCTGGTCGCTCATTTTGGCGCATGTGCAGACCCCAAGGCACATCTGCATCGTTTGCGAGACTCCTTGCAACGGCAGTACCACTGCATTCGCGATGCTTCAGACCCCTTCGAGGACTACCGCCGCATGCTGGAGGCAGAGGCAAACGCGGCCGAGATGCATGATCCGGAATGCATGCACCTTCGGCAGGCTGCGATTGAGATGAACATTTCTGGGGTGCGGCATGCCGAACGAAGGGGCCGAAAATGAAGCCCGCCGACTGCGTTGAACTGGGACACGGCCGCTGGATTCCCAAGCATGCCATCAGCTTTGAAGCCATCCGCGCATCTGGACCCGGTGGGCAGCACGTCAACAAAGTAGCCACCGCGGTACGAATGCGGGTGGTTCTTGAGCATGTCAAAGGACTGAATACTGAGTCACGGGAACGACTCGTCTCCTTGCTGGGGAAACGAGAAAAAGAGGGGATTGCGATGCTTCGGTCGGGCGCCTCACGATCGCCGCAGACCAACCGCCGCACCGCGATCAAGCGTTTTGCCGATCTGGTTCACGCCGCCGCATCTCCCCCAGTCAAACGTAAACCAACCGCACCCACCCGATCTTCGGTGCGAAAGAGGCTCTCGGACAAGAAACACCTCAGCACGAAGAAGAGACAACGTGGGGAACGTGATTTCGAAAGTTGATCAGGGGACGCATGCCACTGGGTTCAAGCGGTCAGCTCAACCCCAGTTCGGCCCTTCCGCACCACACCAATCTTCCGAACCGTCTCGCCGGCTGCTTCCAATTTTGCCGTCACACCTTCGGCAAACGTGGGGCGAACGATGACGCAGTAGCCAATTCCCATATTGAAGACTTTCCACATTTCAGCCTCAGAAATTCGACCGGCCCGCTGCAGAACGCGGAACAAGGCCGGGACCTCACACGCTGATTTGGAGACCATTGCCCGGCAGCCCTTGGGCAAAGCGCGAACCAGATTTCCGGGGATCCCTCCGCCCGTGATGTGGGCCATTCCGCTGACTGGTCGTTTCACTTTGTACGCGCGAAGCATCGACATAATGGACCGAACATAAATCCGAGTGGGCTCCAAAAGCTGTTCGCCAAAGGTTTGCCCCTGACCGTCCGACCGAGGATGCTCTGCCTGCAAGTCAATCTTGGCTTTCTCCACGATCTTTCGGACCAAGGTGTATCCGTTGGAATGGATCCCGCTGGAAGTCAAACCAAGGATGACATCACCGGGGCGGACACGTTCGGCGTCAACCACTCGGGAGAGTTCAGCGACGCCAACCGCAAAGCCAGCAATGTCGTAGTCGCCCTTGCGGTAAATGTCGGGCATTTCGGCACATTCACCACCCAACAACGCGCAGTTGGCGAGCCGGCACCCCTCGGCGACCCCAGCCACCAACTCGGCGGTGCGTTCGGGGTCTTGTCGATGCAGGCCCAAGTAGTCCAAGAAGAACAGAGGCTCCGCGCCTTGGCAGATCATGTCATTCACGTTCATCGCCACACAATCAATGCCGACCGTGTGGTGCACCCCCAAGTCAATGGCCAAACGCACCTTCGTGCCGACCCCATCGGTACACGCCACCAAGACGGGGTCACGGTAGTTGCGCCGAAACAATCTCTCGTTGAAGTCCAGGCGGAACATGCCCGCAAAAGCACCGTATGCACCGATGACCCGTGGGCCGTGGGTGGCCCGAACCGACTTGGCAAACCGCTCGACGGCGGCATCGCCAGCCTCGATATCCACCCCAGCGTCGGCATATGTCAATCCACGAGAAGCCATGAGGCTAAATTCTACCGCGAGGGCCCCACTCGGAACGGAGTGAACTTTGAGTTCAAGGCCGCGAAACGCCAAGCTCCGCGTCTACATTGATGGCATGTCCATTTCCCTTTTGGTGTCCACCCTCGCATTTGGTCAAGATCCGGCCCACGCCGGCCTGCTGGCTTGGCCTGATTTCTCCGAAACCAAGATCGCCTTCGCCCATGCCGGTGGCATTTGGTCGGCACCCCGAGCAGGTGGTGCGGCCACACCATTGGTACAAGCCGGTGGAGGGGCCAACCGACCTCGATTTTCTCCTGACGGTCAGATGCTCGCGTTCGAGGCTGACTTTGGGGACGGTCCCGATCTCTGGACCATGCCATCCAGCGGAGGTATACCCATCCGCCTCACGGATCACCCCACCCGCGAAACCTTGTGCGGATGGACTCCAGAAGGTGATGTGCTGTTTTTTGCCCGTGGCATCAAAGGACACCCCAAGGGCTCCCAAGTTTTCACGGTCCGTCCAGAAGGCGGACCCTTGCAACAATTTCCGGTCCCGTATGGCACCTGGGCCGACATCAACATCTCGGGCCAGCTTATTTACACCCCATGGACCCGAGATCACCGAAGCTGGAAACGCTACCGAGGCGGGATGGCCACCGACCTCTGGATGAGCGATGGTGCATCGGCCTCCCGCCTGACCACATTCAGCGGCACCGACACCGCGCCCATGTGGCACAGCGGCAAGGTGCACTTTCTCTCGGACAACACCTCCAACCATCGGCTTGGCCTGTTTCGCTTGGACGGCGAAGAACAAACGCTTCGGTATGCCTCTGACTTGTATGACCTTCGAGAACCTTCCGCCGGTCCGGGGGGCATCATCTTTCGCGAAGGTTCAGACCTCAAAATTCTGAATGACAACGACGACATAGAAACCATCGAGATCGCATTGACTGGTGCACGACCAGGACTCGCCCCACGGCGGATCGATGCCACCCCTTACTTGGTTCAAGTTCGGCCGGGACCCACCGGACGGGAAGTCGTGGCTGAGGCATACGGCGATGTGTTCACTGTTCCACTAGGTGATGGTGCTCCCCGCAACTTGACCAACACCAGCCATGCGGCCGAACGCAGTGGAGCTTGGAGTCCCAACGGCGCCTGGATCGCCCACGCCAGCGATCAAAGTGGCGAATACGAATTGGAATTGATTCGACCTGATGGTTCGGAAAGTCGACGGCTCAGTCAAGGCTCGTTTGGATGGTGGACCGAAATCTGGTGGCATCCAGAGAGCACCCATCTGGCCGCGGCCAACCATAGGGGTGAGTTGATTCTGTTTGACATCGAAAATGGAACTTCAACTCTTCTGGCCACCGATGCGCAAGCCAACACGCCCGAGGTGGCCTTCTCACCCAACGGTCAACACTTGGCTTGGTCGTGTTTTCAGCCCAATCGACTTCGCCGTGCGATCGCGTTCCATAATCTTGCCACAGGCGTGACCCAGCCCTTGACCTTCGGCGACAGAGATGAGCATGCGCCCTGCTTTGTGGATGAAGGATGGCAACTCGCGTTCGTGGCCAGTCAAGCTTTTGCCCCGGTCTACGCCGGCGGAATCGCCGACAGCACTTGGATCTATCCCGATCGGGAAGTCCTCATGTTGACCACACTCACATCAGACCACTCCCCTCTGACCGCGCCCGAGATTGATCGAGAATCTTGGGAGGCTGATGCGGGAGAACTTGACCCAACGGGCATCTGGGAGGGCACCCTCACCGGAATGCTCGGAGCGGGATTGTCCGAGGATGAAGGAGCGCTGGAGCTGCAGCTTTGGCGTGATGAAAATGGCACCCTCACCGGAACCATGCGCAACCCAATGCAAACCGTGGCATTGCCACGCGTGGAGTTCGACCCAACCACCGGTCAGATGCGAACTTCTTATGCCTTCCGTGACATCGAAATTGTCGTGCAGGGACAGTTGGCCGACGGGCAACTGTCGGGCGATTGGGAAGTCACTGGCATGGGAATCGGCGGTCAATGGTCCACGATCGAAGAAGAACAAACGGAACCCGCCAGCGAACAGCATCCCGCCGCCGGGGTCTGGAACCTCACCCTCCAAGGGTTGATCGCCATGGGCTTTCCCACCGATGAAGCACCCGTTGCGCTCGAAGTGACCTCGGATGGTTCCACCTTGGAAGCAACGTTCAGAGCCATGGGCCGAGACGCTCGGGTCGACGATCTGCGCTACGAAGACGGGGTTCTCGAAGGCACCGTGGTGGCCACCGGCATGGAAATCCAACTGGAAGCCAACCTCTTTGGAGACGAAGCTGAAGGGGTCTGGATCATTCCTGAGGTGGCCAAAGGCGAGTTCTTTGGCAGCCGACCGCCGCAGTCCAAGGACGATGCCGCTCAGTCGGAAACCATGGGAATTGATGAGTCAGCGGACACCCCCGATGAGATGGTGGTGGATCTTGAAGGTGCACTTCGCCGCGCTCGGTACCTCAATGTGCCGGCGGGAAACATCAGCATGCTCGTCGAAGCTGGGGACCACATCCACTTGGTGTGGTCAACGGCGGTCGATCCCGAACAACCACCATTGCACGTCACGATCGATCCGTTCGACATGAATGCGGAGGCAAATTTTCACGGTCCGGCATTGCTTCTCGATCCCTTGGCGGATGGATCTGGCTTGCTGCGCACGACCCTTGAAGGATGGGATCTTTTCGATGCCATGGGCATGCAAGCTGAACCTGTCTTTGTGGAGGGGTTGTTCTTGGATCTTGAACCTCGCGAGGCATGGCGACAGATGGTGATCGACGCCTGGCGTTTGTTCCGCGACACGTTCTATGTGGAAAACATGCACGCCGTGGACTGGGATGCCGCCCTTGATGAAGCACTGATCATGTTGGAAGACTGCGGCGATCGTGAAGATGTTGCCCGGGTGATTCGGGAAATGATCGCCGAACTGAATGTGGGGCACGCCTATTACCTGTCGGGCGGTTGGAGCATGTTCGGCGGCGGAGAACAAGAGCCAGATCGCGACGCGGTGGGCTTCCTTGGTGTCGACTGGGTCTATAAGAATGAGTACTGGACCGTTGAAAAAGTGGTGCAGCCCGAACCTGGTTTCCGGGCACAGCACCACCCCCTTGAGGATGCAGAAGCCAGAGTCCAAGCGGGCGACCGGCTTCTTGCAGTAGACGGTCGACCGCTCAGCGCAGACCGAAGTCCTTGGGCCGCCTTGGTGGGCACCGTTGACCTTGGCGTTGAGGTCACTTTTGAACGCGAGGGTAATACTTTTGACATCTTGGTCACCCCCATCGAGAGCGAATCTGAACTCAGACACGACGCCTGGATCGACGCCAACCGAAGGACGGTGCACGAAGCGAGCAACGGGCGAGTGGGCTACATCTATGTTCGAAACACTGGGATCGAGGGGCAAACCGACTTGGTATCTCAGTTCTTTGCCGAAATGCACCGCGAAGCATTGATCATCGACGAGCGATGGAACGGCGGTGGGCAAATTCCAACCCGATTCATTGAGCTGCTGAACCGCCAACCTGTGTCTTGGTGGGCGCGCCGACATGGCGACGACTGGCGATCACCCTCCGATGGTCACTTCGGCCCCAAATGCATGTTGATCAATGGACTGGCCGGCTCCGGCGGTGACATGTTCCCTTGGCTGTTCCGACGGGCGGGTCTAGGCCCCCTTATTGGGACCCGGACCTGGGGAGGACTGGTTGGGATTACTGGAGGACCAGCCTTGCTGGATGGTGCCGCGGTGGCGGTGCCCACATTCGGCATCTACGAAGCCGATGGCACGTGGGCGGTGGAAGGCCATGGGGTCGCTCCAGACATCGAAGTGATCGACGATCCGGTCGCCCTTTGGAACGGGCAAGACCTCCAACTCGAAGCTGGGATCAATGCCATGTTGGAAGCACTGCGAACAAACCCACCGCAAAATCCACCCCGACCCACCGCTCCAGATCGATCCGGAAGCGGTGCCGCTCCTGAAGACCAATAAGAGGCTCGGTTACTCGTCCGCTTCCAAACGCTCAAAGAGGAAGTCGACCATGGAACGGAATGATCGCGCGTCAGCGGTGGCGTCGTAGACCGTCCCGAAGGAAAGATCGTTGGCCGCAGGATTGGTGAAGGCGTGCATGGCATTGCCGTATCCATGCAACTGCCACTCGGCACCGATCTTGGTCATCTCCGCCCCGAACTCCACCACCGATTCTGGTGTGGCCATGGGGTCGTCCCAGCCGTGGCAGGCCAAAACCGAGGCCACCGGATTCGCATCGAATTCGTGACCAGCAAGCAACCCGTGAAAAGAAACCACCGCACGCAAATCAGCCCCCGAACGAGCCAAGTCCAACACGCATAAACCACCAAAGCAGTACCCGATGGCCGCACATCGGGAGGCATCGACAAGTTCATGGCTTTGGAGCGCCGCGACCGAAGCATGCAAACGGTCCTTCAACACCCCTCCGCGATCTTCCATAAGCGGGGTCATTAATGCTGCAGCCTCGTCGTTGTCATTGGCCCGTTGGCCTCCGTACACATCTGCCACCAGAACCGCAAAGCCCATCTCGGCCAATTCTTCAGCACGTTCACGTTCAAAAGAGCCAGGACCTTTCCAGGCGTGGCATACCACCACTCCGGGATAAGGCGGCGCGAGTTCTTCTTCACCTTCTCGAACTTCGGGCAAAGCCAGCAGTCCACGGGCGGTGGTCCCTGCACACTCGTATTCAAAATCGTGGGTACTCATGGCCTTGATCCTATGTGGGAATGATGCTTTGATCCGTGGGATAGTGAGCTTCCAATACCCGGTGCCACGCCGCCCGTGAGTCGCAAGCAATGAAATCGGCTTTGACCCGATGGCCTTCTGGGTGGTGCTTGGCAAACCGGATACCAAACTTCCGCATCATTTTGGAAGCCGCACGTTCGCCATGCAACTTGGTGGAAAGTCGAAGGTGTTCCAACAACACGTCGCGCTGCTCGGCCAAGGTGGGTTCCGCGGGCGCTTGTCCTGCCATCATTTGCCGGCACTGACGGAAGATCCAAGGGTTGCCAATGCAGCCTCGAGCCACCGAGACTCCAGTCACTCCCGTGACATCAAGCATCGCAAACACATCTTCTGCGGTCCAGATGTCACCGGAACCAAAGAACAACCGGTCCGGATGCTTGGCTCGCAGTTCGGTGAGGAATGACCATCGACCGGGGCCTTTGTAACGCTGTTCGACCGTGCGGCAGTGCACAGTCGCCCATGCGGCCCCCATGTCGTAGATGGCATCAAAGACCTTGTGGAAAGCTGCGGTCATATCTTCGGTGTCGTCCCAAGCACGACGCAGCTTGACGGTGATGGGCACTTCGTCGGGAACAACCTGACGTACCGCTTTGAACACCGCAATGGCTTCCTTGGGGTGCGCTAAAAAATGACCTCCACGGTTGCGCCGCTTCACCTTTTTCACCGGGCAAGCGAAGTTCAGGTCGACCACCTCGTACCCAAAATCGAGCAGGATTTCTGCGCCTCGTGCCATCTCGGCTGGCTGGGTCCCCATCAACTGCCCAGCAATGGGATGATCCTCCAACCCAGCGGCACGGTTTTCTTCCAAATCACCGGTACCACATTGCTCCGCCAAAAGATCCGGATCTTCTCGAGTGCGTCCTTTGCCCCCAGAAATCAACGTGCGGTCCAGCAAAGCTTCTGTGACACAGAAAGGACAACCATGGCGGCGGGCCATCAAACGCATCGGGGCATCAGAGTACCCCGCCAAACCTGCCTGAAAAAATGGCGCGTCAAAGCCCGGGACCAAGGCCGGCACCCGCGGATCGATGGTGGTTTCTCGGGCAATGTCAGCCAAAGGCCTCGACAACGTCCGGTCGGGCAATGGACCATCAGGCTCGTCAACAGTCGTCATCTGACCCACCATGCTACGCTCGGACTCGTGCGCATCACCATGTTGTTCTCATTGTTGCTCCTCGGCTGCCAGAGCCCAAGGATGGTTCCTGCGTTTGCCACCCGAGCTTTCCCGGACCTCCCAAAGGTCTCCAGCAACAGCACCATCACCATTGCTTCGGCCGACCTCATCGTCGAGAGCGACCGTGATCTGCCGCAAGGTGCTTCGGTGTGGTTGAACGAGCGGTTTGTCCTCGAGGCAGGGCCTCTTCAAGCCAACCAACCCAAACGTCTGAACCTGCGTGAGTTTCGGGATCAGTTCGGTGAACGCCCGGTGCCAGATGATTTTTGGCGTTCAGATCGCATCACCCCTTTGGTCAGCGGGCTCCTGGAATCTGACGGCACCCTTTGGCGGGCCGTCATCTCAGTCCGTGATTGAAGCCGCCGCGCGCTCATACATGCGAAACGTAAAAGCGTGGGCATGCCGCTCATCCGCGGGATGATGCTCGGAGGCAACCTCACGCCACTCGGAACGAGCAAACTCCGGGAAATACGTGTCGCCATCGGGAGCTGCATCAATTTCGGTGAGGTCCAAATGGGTGGCTTTTGGCAATGCCGCCCGGTAGATCTCTCCGCCACCAGCAATGTGAACCGAACCCTCCCCAGCCATGTCCAATGCCTCTTCAAGCGATGAAGCTCGCTCCACACCTTCGTGCTGCCAATCGGGATTGCGCGTGATCACGATGTTGCGACGGCGAGGCAAAGGCCCCTTCAAGCTCTCGAAGGTCTTCCTCCCCATTACCACCACGCCACCCAACGTGGCTTGCATGAAGTGTTTGAGATCATTGGGCAGATGCCAAGGCATGTCTCCGGCTTGGCCGATCACTCGATTTCGAGCATGGGCGGCAATTAGGATCAGTCTTCGACTCATTGAAGGCACGTCTTTCTCGTATTGCGCCGCACCGAACCGATGCTTTGCGACATAGGATAGGGGTTCTCAAGGAGTCTACCGATGTCACAACCTGATCTGGCAAAGAGCCTGAAGAACGTCTCCGCAAAAGACCGCAAGCAAATCGAGCAAGCTCAGGAAATGCTGGGGCCTGATCCCTCCACCATGGGCTTTATCAAGAATTTGTTCTGGGGCCGGATCCGCGAGGAACTGATTTTCCCCATGCCGGTGGAGAGTGACGAAGAACGCGCCAGATGTGACGAACTGCTCGCAAGGCTCGATGTCTATCTCAAGACGGAACATCCAACAGTTGAAATCGACCAACAACAGAACATGCCAGACTGGGTGATCACTCGCCTGTTTGACTTGGGCGTCATGGGCATGATCGCACCCCAGAAGTACGGCGGCGGCGGATTCGGGATCACCTCGTACAACCGAGTATTGGCTCGGCTTGGCGAGACGTGCGGTTCCACCGCGGTCGTCGTTTCGGCCCACCAATCCATTGGTTGCGGGGCCATCATGCTCTTTGGAACCGAAGCCCAGAAGACCACGTTCCTTCCCCGCATCTGCAAGGACACCCTCTCAGCATTCTGCCTCTCCGAACCCAATGTGGGATGCGATGCCGGAGGACAAGAAACGCGGATTGAAAAAGACGAGAACGGTGATTTCATCATTCGATCTGGAGAAAAAAAATGGGCCACCAGCGGCGCACTGTCCGGCATCTTCACGGTGATGGGCAAGCAGAAGATCGTTGATCCTAAGACCGGAAAAGCCAAGGACAAAGTCACCGCCTTGATCTGCACTCCAGACATGGAAGGCATCAAGGTCACTTCCTGCAACCGCTCGAAAAGCTGTATTCGCGGGACATGGCAAGCCCGGATGGAATTTCAAGATGTCAAGGTTCCTAAAGCACACCTGCTTCACCACGAAGGTCGAGGCTTAAATGTGGCATTGACCTGCCTGAACTACGGGCGGTGCACGCTCTCAGCCGGCATGGTTGGTGCGGCCCGGACTGCCCTGGCCCAAAGCTCAAAGTGGGCCCAGTACCGGCATCAATTCGACCGGCCGATCGGCGAGTTTGATCTCGTGCAAAACAACATCGCCAAGCAACGGGCTTGGGTCTATGCCATGGAATCCATGCTGTCCTACACCACGGGCATGGTCGACCGTGGTGACGAAGACATCATGCTGGAAACCGCCATCTGCAAGGTCTTCTGTTCTCACTTTGGCTTTGAAGGTCCTGATGCCGCCATGCAAGTGATGGGCGGTGAAGGATTCATGACCGAGAACGAACTCGAGCGGGTTTGGCGAGACAGTCGAATCAACACCGTCGTGGAAGGGGCCAACGAAGTCATGCACTCGTTCGTCTTTGCGTACGGCGCAAAGCAGTTCTCCGAGCGTCTGCTGGCCATGAAAGAGAAGCCGTGGGCCTTCCCCATCTCTGGCCTCAGACTGGCCACCGAACTCTTCGGTGGCATTCGACGCGCCAAACCGCGCATGCGCATGGTCAAACCAGAACTCCGAGACATTGCTGGACGCGCTGAAGCTCGGGTGCAAGAACTTTCCCATCAACTTGTCCAAATGAGCTGGGAACACAAAGAGGGCATGGTGTCGAACCAAATGGTGCAGCGTCGGTTCTCCTGGGCTGCCATCTGGCTGCACGCGGTGTTCTGCACCCTCTCACGGCTGCAGCAAACGATGGACTCCAGCAAGGATGTGCAGCGCATCAAAGAAGAATCCACCGTCGCACGCTACTTCTGCTCGCTGGCGTTTGAAGCCATCGACGCCGAATTTGCGGAGATGTACCGAAACAGTGATGATGCCATGCGTGAGTGTGCCAAAGTGGCTCTGGAAGAATCCAGTCGCCGACCACAAGCCAACTACGCCATGCCTGAATCCACCCCAGATCCAGATGCCTTCGGCAAAGGTCGGCCTTTGAAGCAGGACGGCATCACACAGTTTGGCGACGGATCCCAGTACACCGGAAAACCCGTTCAGAAGCTCACCTCCGACGCCTAAGCAGCGCAGTTAGGATCAACACCCATGCCCATTACGACGGCCTACGAAACCCGGATTGACCATGTGTCCATCCTTGATGAGCACGGTGTCTTTGATGAGACCCTTGGACAAGACTTGATCTCCGAAGATCAACTGCCCGCCATCATGGAACACCTGGTGTTCTGTCGACAACTCGATGAAATCGCATTCAAACTCCAACGCTCTGGACGGATGGGGACCTATCCCCAAAACACCGGGCAAGAAATGCCATCATTGGCCGCCGCCCTCGCCATCGAAAAAGCTGACTGGCTGGTCACGTGTTACCGCGAAAACACAGGGCTCTTCTGGCATGGGTTGCCCCCAGAATGCATCTTGTTGCACTGGATGGGTGATGAACGCGGCAACCACATTCCCGCCGGAGTCAACGCCACCCCCATCGCCATCCCCATTGGCACCCAAATGCTGCACGCCGCAGGCTTGGGCTGGGCCGAGAAAGCTAAAAAAACCGGGGCGATCGCCGTCACGTTCTTCGGCGATGGCGCTACCAGTGAAGGTGACTTCCACGAGGCCGCCAACTTTGCCGCCAGTTTGAAGCTTCCCGTGGTGTTCTGCTGCCAAAACAACGGATGGGCCATTTCGGTCCCCTCGAGCGTCCAATCTGCTGGTGAAACCTTTGCGCAACGAGGCATTTCCTACGGCATGCCTTGTGTCCGAGCCGACGGCAACGACCTTTTTGCCATGACCAAAGTCATGAAAGACGCGGTAGCGCGAGCCCGTGCTGGCGAAGGCCCCACCTTCATCGAAGCGGTCACCTATCGATTGCGTGACCACACCACCGCCGATGACGCCCGGCGTTATCGCGATGCCGGAGAATTGGAAACGTGGGAAGCCCGTGATCCCCTGCCAAGATTGCGACGTTGGATGGAAGCAAAGGGACTTTGGGACAAGAGCCAACACGAGAAGGCCATGAAGTCTGGCGAAGAACGGGTCGCTGAGATCATCAGCAACGCCGAAGAGATCGCCGCACCTGACCGCAGTGAGTTCTTCGATCACATGTACGCCGACTTGCCGGCATCCCTCAAACGCCAACGCGACAGCAAACGAACCACCAGTCTGGGACAATTTCCCGAGGATCTCGCATGACCACCGCTGCCAACGAAACCGAAATGACGCTCGTTCAAGCCGTCACCGATGCTCTGGCCTGCGAAATGCGGCTGGACGATCGGGTCATCATTCTCGGTGAAGATGTGGGACTCAACGGAGGTGTGTTCCGGGCTACCGAAGGCCTGCAAGCTGAATTTGGGGCAGACCGGGTGGTGGATTCACCTTTGGCTGAATCTGGCATCATCGGCAGTTCGATTGGGCTGGCGATGAACGGCATGCGACCCGTTCCCGAACTTCAATTCGAGGGATTCATGGGCCCCGCCTACGACCAACTTTGCTCGCACGCGGCCCGGTTCCGCACCCGGACTCGTGGCCGCTTCACGGTCCCAATGACCGTGCGTGTACCGCATGGCGGTGGCATCCACGCTCCGGAACTTCACTCCGATGCACCGGAAGCCATCTACGCCCACCAGCCTGGTTTGAAAGTGGTGATGCCCGCCACGCCATACGACGCCAAGGGACTGTTGATCGCATCCATTCGAGATCCAGACCCGGTCATTTTCTTCGAACCCAAACGGATCTACCGTGCCTTCCGGGAGGCCGTACCCAACGAGGCGTACACGTTGCCCATCGGCAAAGCCCGTGTGGTCACCGAAGGGACCGATCTCACGGTGGTGGCTTGGGGTGCGATGGTGGTCGAAGCGGCCAAAGCGGCCGAACAGAGCAAGGCCTCCATTGAATTGATCGATCTGCGCACCATCAGTCCGCTTGATGAAGACACCATTTTGGCTTCGGTCGAGAAGACTGGCCGCTGTGTGGTCTGCCAAGAAGCGCCGCTGACACTTGGCTTGGCCTCAGAAATTTCTTCTTTGGTGACCGAACGATGCTTCCTTCACCTGGAAGCTCCTGTGCAACGGGTTGCTGGTTTTGACACCATCATGCCGTACTACAAACTTGAGATGGAATACCTGCCTGGTCCCGATCGGATCAACGCGGCCATCGACGAAACACTTCGCTACTGATCGCTACTGACGGAATCCTTCCCTATGGCCCAGGTCAAACAACCCGCCGACAAATCCCATTTCATCCTGCCCGATCTTGGCGAAGGTGTCCACGAAGCCGAACTCATCAAGTGGAGAGTCTCGGCAGGCGATCAAGTTGCCGAACACCAAACGCTTGCGGAGATGGAAACGGACAAAGCGTTGGTGGAAGTGCCCAGCCCGTGGGCGGGTGTGGTCACCGAACTGTGTGGAGCTGAAGGCGACATCATCAATGTTGGCTCAGTGTTGGTCCGCTACGGTGAAAGCGCCGAAAGCGGCGATCCCCCAGTCAGCCCCGCGGCAGACCAAGCCAGGGCGACAGAGAGTCCCGCCAGCGAAGAGCAAGAAGACGCCGGCACCGTCGTGGGAAGCGTCAACAACGACGGCGACGCACCATCGGCTTTGACCCGCCGCAGAAACGAAGCGGAAGTGGTTTCCACCGAGCAGGTGCGAGCCCTGGCCACCCCTGCGGTTCGCGGGATCGCCAAACAACTTGGCATCGACATCAACCGCGTCATGGGTACCGGACGCGGCGGGCGTGTGACCGCCAGCGATGTGGAGCGATTTGCCCAACATGGTGCTGCAGGCGAATCCTCCTCCAACCAAACAAGCCGACAGCGGGTCACCGTCGCAGACATTCCAGAGCACACGCCAGCACATCCCAGTTTGCCCGCTGATTCAGGAATTGGAAAAGAACCAACGCTGCCGCCTGTACCAGTTGATCCGTCCGGCACCACCGAGGTCATTCCATTCCGCGGAGTTCGTCGCAAGATTGCCGAGGCCCTCGATCGATCCGTCAAAACCGCGGTGCACTTCACCGTCGTGGACGAAGCTGACATCACCGACCTCGATCGAAAGCGGAAGGAATACTCTGCCATCACTGGTCGGAAATTGTCATTTTTGCCGTTCGTCATTCGTGCACTGGCCCACGGACTTCGTGAACACCCTGCCCTCAATGCGGTGGTGGACGAAGTAAAATCAGAAATTCATCGCAAAGGCAATTTGAATCTCGGAATTGCCGTGGACTCTGACGCGGGTTTGATGGTGCCGGTCCTCCGCAATGCGGAGAAGCTTGCCATTGTCGAAGCCGCCGAAGGTGTGGCCCGACTTGCGGCCGGCTGCCGCGATCGAAGTATTCCTCGTGAAGAACTCACCGGATCGTCATTCACCATTTCCAATGTTGGTTCGTACGGCGGCCGATTCGCGACGCCAGTGATCAATCATCCCGAAGTGGCCATCTTGGCGGTCGGACGCGGGTACGAAAAAGTGCTGGCCAAAGATGGACGAATCTACGCCGGCCTGTCACTGCCCATGTCCTTGTCCTGTGACCACCGGGTCGTCGATGGGGCCGAAGGCGCTCGCTTCCTGAACACCGTGAAACGCTTGCTTGAAGATCCCACCGCCTTGCTAGGCTGATGGCATGACTTGGTCCATCAAGATTCTTCGAGCGGGAACCATGCGCTTGGATGGTGGTGGCATGTTTGGCGTGGTGCCCAAGACCATGTGGGAGCGACTTTCTCCCCCAGATGAGCACAACCGCATCTTGCTCCAAACCAATTGCTTGCTTCTTGAACAAAGCGGCACCAAGGTCTTGGTGGAAGCTGGCTGCGGGGACAAATGGTCGGAGAAAGAGCGTGGGATCTACGCCATTGAAAACAGAACGGTCGTCGACGCTTTGCAGGAACACAACGTTGATCCTTCGGAGATTGCCCACGTGGTGATTTCGCACCTCCATTTTGATCATGCTGGTGGTCTGACTCGTCTGATCAATGAAAAACCCGTCTCCTGCTTTCCCAATGCAAAGGTCCACGTTCAGCACCAAGAATGGAAAGACGCCAATGAAAACCGGGCGGTGATGACCCGAACGTATCTCCCAACCCATCTTGAACCAATCGCCTCGCAAGTCCAGACACACACCGAGCGCTCCTCGGTACTGGAAGGACTCACGGTCGATCTGGCGCCCGGACACACCTGGGGCCAGCAGTCCAT
>CALDQF010000265.1 GCA_937911845.1 uncultured Phycisphaera sp.
CATCAACTGAGGTTGTTGACCTTGCGCCGATGGGTGATCCACCCATGCCACGCCACCGTAGAGATTCGTCACGGTCTCGTTGCTGATGAAGCAACTGTCAAAGAATCGAATTTCATCGGTTGCGATCGTGGTTTCTGCATCCCAATACACGGTGCCTCGGCCGGATTGATTGGTGGCAAACAAGCAGTCGTGCCAAGTGGATCGGCCGCCAGAGGACATCAGGGTGCCGTCCGCAGCGCGAGCATCATTTTGATAGATGTCGCAGTGGGACCAAACCGTATCAGCGCCAACTTGGTAAATCACTCCGTACTGAGCGGCATCGTTTCCGTGGATGTTGACTTCATGGAATGTTGGTCGGCACGTGCTGTCCCCACTGATGGTGACGATATTGACCGGGAGGTTGTTCACCTGGTCGTGAGCATTGCCGGTCCCGTAAAGCTCTTTCAGTTCACAGTCGACAAATGAAGTTTGATTGTTGGATCCTGTCACAATGATGCCACCACCGGAACCATCCATCGAAGTGATGAGGAATCCGTTGAACGTGCCGAGTCCAGAATCAGAAACGATGGCCACATCGTCGAGAGTTCTCGATTGGATACGCATAACAGCCGTTCCATTCGAGAATTCTGCTTTTAAAATGGAAGTCAGATTCACCAACTGGCCAACCTTCTCGTAGGTGATTGGATCGCGAGGTTGAATGCGTGTGATCACGTCGAGACCGTTTCCCAGTTCGGTAAACTGTCTAGGTCGTCCGACGTAACTTCCTCTGGATCCCTGCATGTTTAACGCCCAACCATTGTCATTGTTGAATCCCTCGGTGGGGTTCAGCAGGGTCACTGGCTCGTAGGCCGCATCCCCGTCGACAAAAGGTCGAATGGTCAAATCGCTGTTGTCGAGTTGGAGCGACTCAACGTACAGCCCACCCCGAATCACAACTTCATCACCATCTGAAACGGCTTCAAGCACATCTTGGATGACGGGGTACTGGGTGTTGTTCCCTACATACCAGAGGAAGGTGCCGTCGGCCTGTGGGACAGGGTTCGGATCCGGAAATTCTTGACCAAGGGCCACGGAGGCGGCCGCCATGGCGGCCGCAATTGAGAGCACAAATCGCATGTGACTGCTCCATCAATCATGCCGTCCATGCGTCGGGACCCCCCCTGACCGCCCGGGCAGCAATGTAAATTACTATAGAACATAAGTTTATATATGTAAATGGCCAAAAATCAAAAATTATCGGCGATCGTGGATGGAAACGGAACCGGCCCCGGAGCATGCTCCGGGGCCGGTTTCAAGTGTTAGGCCTTTGGCCTGGATCAGTTGCAGGTGCTTCCGAAGTTGGAGAGCACTTCAACCAGATCACCGAATTCGATGTCGCCCGAAGCGTTCACATCGATGCGGCAGCTGCCAAGCATTTCGAGCAAGCTGTCCACGTCGGCACTGTCGATGGCGCCATCATTGTTGATGTCACCGGTTGCTTCGACATTGGCCAGAACTTGGCCGGGTTCACCGCAGATGTTCGAGTTGTCGGTACCAATGCGATACTCCGGGAAGTATGGGGTATCGATGGCGTAGTCCGCTTGGGTCTCGAGCTCTGAATCCTCAGGATCGGTTGGGTTCGGGAAGTCCAGATCGTTGTTCTGAACAAAGCCGCAACCGGAGAACATGACTTGAGGCTGTCCGCCAGCGGCTGACGAGTGGTCAACCCAGGCTACGCCTCCGTAGAGGTTGGTGATGGTCTGATTCTTGATGAAGCAGGAGTTCAAGAAGCGGAACTCGTCGGTTGCCAGTGAGCCTTCGGCATCCCAGTAGAACGTACCACGGCCGGACTGGTTGTCAGCAATGATGCAATCCGTGAAGGTCGCTCGGCCCGCAGCAGCCATGATGGTGCCATCAGCAGCGCGTGAATCGTTGTTGTAGATCTCACAGAACGTCCAAGTGGAGTCTGCATTCTCTTGGTACACGGTGCCGTATTGGGCAGAATCGTTGTCGTACACGTCACAGTTGTGGAACGTGGGACGGGTGCTGGCGTCACCAATGATGCCAACCACACAGACGGGAAGGCCATCAACTTGATCGTGGGCGTTGCCAGTGGCGTACAAGTTGGTCAAGGTGCAGTCGACAAACGAGGTTTGGTTGTCAGATCCTGTCACCATGATTCCTCCTCCGGAACCTTGCATTGAGGTGATCAAAGCACTGTTAAATGTGCCGAGGCCTGAGTCAGAAACGATGGCAACGTCATCAAGCGTACGTGATTGGAACCGCATTGCTGCCGATGGTCCAGCTTCACCTTCGCCAACCCCAAAGTCTGCTTTGGTGATCATGGGGACTTCGACCAAATCGCCGGAGGCGCTGTAGTCAAAGTCGTCCCGAGGCTGGATCTTGGTTTCGACATCAAGACCATTGGACAATTCAGTGAATTGACGGGGGCGACCGACATATGTGCCGCGGCCACCTTCCATCTTCATGGCCCAGCCGTTGTCGTTGTTAAACCCTTCGGTGGGGTCCAAGAACATCACTGCTTCGAAAGCAGCGTCGCTGTTCACGAAGGGTCGAATCGTCAACTCGTTGTTGTCGATGTGAAGCGACTCGACATACAGGCCGCCACGAACCACCACTTCGTCGCCGTCAGCGACTGCTTCAAGCACGTCTTGAATAACGGGGTACTGGGTGTTGTTTCCGACGTACCAGAGGAAAGTTCCGTCAGCTTGTGGGACGGGGTTTGGATCAGGGAATTCTTGGCCAAGGGCCACCGACGCGACCGCCAGGGTCGTCGCAGTTGAGAGCGCAAAACGCATGTGATTACTCCAAATAAGCATGCCGCCCATGGGTCGGGACCACCCCTCCCAATTGTCAGTTGGTATCCCCCCTGACTGCCTAGGCAGCGTTGTAAGTAACTGTATACCAATAGTTTGTGCCTGTAAACGCTCAAAGTTAAAAAATTATCGGGCTTTTGTGTCGAAACAAAACCGGCCCCAGAGCATGCTCCGGGGCCGGTTTCTTGTTGGCAGTTTGCCTGGAACTGATCAGTTGCAGGAGTCGCCGAAGTTGGTGAGGACGTTCAGCATGTCGCCGAAGTCGATTTCACCAGAGTTGTCGAGATCCGAGCGGCACATGCCGAGGAGCTCGTAGAGGGCATCGAGGTCTGAACCGTCGATCGCGCCGTCGCTGTTGATGTCAGCGGGGATGGTGGATGCAGCCGAGGTGTAGCCATTGCCGCCGTTGATTTGGCCAATGCGGTACTCGGGGAAGTACGGCGTGTGAATGGCGTAGTCAGCTTCGGTTTCGAGGTAGGAGTCTTCCGAATCGGTTGGGTTTGGGAAGTCCAGATCGTTGTTGCTGCCGAAGAAGCAATCAGAGAAAGCAATTTGAGGCTGACCACCATTTGCCGAAGCGTGATCCACCCAGGCAACACCACCGTAGAGGTTGGTGATGGTGTCGTTGTTTACAAAATCAACATCGATGAACCGGAACATATCGGTTGCTTCTGAACCTTCAGCGTCCCAGTAGAAGGTGCCGCGGCCAGACATGTTATCGTCGATGTTGCACTCTACAAAGAGGCCTCGACCTGCAGTGGCCATGATGAGACCGTCAGCAGCTCGTGCGTCGTTGTTGTCGAAGTCGCATTCTGTCCATTCGGTGTCAGCACCATTTTGGTAGATCAAGCCATACTGAGCAGAGTCGCAATTGCGCACGTCTACATCGTGGAACATAGCGCGGTTGGTGGCGTCACCAGTGACATTGATGACACAGACTGGCTCACCAGATTCAGCGTGAATGTTGCCGGTGGCGTACAGGTCGCAAAGGTTCACGTCGGCGAACATGGTTTGGTTGTTGCTACCGGTAACCATGAGTC
>CALDQF010000266.1 GCA_937911845.1 uncultured Phycisphaera sp.
AGGTGACGATGGAAACCCGGTCGTCTTCGCGAAGCTGGTCAGCCAACATGCGCAACGTGGCTTGCACCAATTGCAGTTTGTCACCGGATTTCATGGAACCCGAGGTGTCCACCAGCAGTACCAAGTTCACCGCAGGACGTTCGGAAGCATCAATCTCTTGGGCGGAGACGCCAATGCGAACCAATCGGTGATCCAAGTTCCACGGCGCGGCAGCCACTTCAACCGCCATCGCCAACGCATCACCGGACGTGGGCGGAGCCGGGGTGGTGTAGTTGTAAAAGTTCACCATCTCTTCGATGCGGATGGCATCCACCGGAGGACGCTGACCCCAACCCAGTTGGCGACGCACGATACCCATGCCCATGGTGTCGACGTCAAGACCAAACGTACTCAGCGGTGATTCAAGCGGGGCCAAAAACACGCTGCTGGGGCCGGTGTCGGGGGCCAGGTTGAATGAACCGGCGCGATCGCTCGCCCCGTCTGGGAAAGCGTCTGGTGGCGCGTACCACCTCCCTGCTCCGACGGCGATATCTGGCGAGGGGACAGCGCCACCACGACCATCGCTTCGAGAGCGTCCCACCTTGGAACGCACGGGGGGCGGCGGTGCCATGCCGGCATTCACCGCGACGCCCACCCCTCCCGCGGGAGCGGTCTCGGGCGATTCGGATAGCGTTTTCTCGTCGGTGCTCTCCACGGCCGGCTCGATATTGTGCGCGCAGTCGATCTCCTCGCTGAACCACTGGCCACCCAACAACAGGCAGTCGTTCTCGCCAATCGGAACCACCACAAGACCAAAGCAACACACGCCAATCAGCGGTTGATTGGAATCGGCAACTGGAACGTCGGCCGCAAGGTCCATCGGCACGTCGGCCGAACGCACCATCCCATTGGTCCGGCCCGCGCACACCTGGACTTGGCACGCTTGGCCATATTGCTGACCACCCGCGTCGGTGCATTCCACCGGTGAAAGTTCGACGCATTGATCGGCAATACAACACGCGGCCGCGCTCGCCATGGGCCCCATGCTCTCGTTGGATCCAGGGCCAATCCAGACCACCATGGCCGCCACCGCCGCCGCGATAGCCCCCGCCCCCAGCACCGCCGCCACGTGGACGTTCCGGTCTAGGAGTTGCTTCGCGAA
>CALDQF010000267.1 GCA_937911845.1 uncultured Phycisphaera sp.
TGTAGTTCAAGAAGATCTTGTAGGTGACTTCACCTGGGTTGATGACTTCTTCGGTGTAGGTAGCGCCAGCGAAATCGGCGGAAGCCATGGCGGTCGCGCCGAGAACGGCTGCAAATGCAAATCGGGACATAGTGGTCCTCTCTCTTTCTATCGAATTGTGTTGCCGGCGAACCGGCGTTCTCTTCAATCTTCATTCGTGACGACACTCGTCACTTGTATCCACCATGCAGAACGACGGAGCTGATGGCAAGAAAGAAATCTAAAATATGCTAGATCAGGCATTCATTGGCCCTAGGACGCTCCAGCCATTGCAATTATTGGGCGTCTTCAGGATGTGGTAGACCGTCTGTGTGGGTTGGTGGAGTCCTTCCAGCGATCGCCGGACCCGCCCCGCACCACCCTATGTCCTGTTGGGAACGGTCAGCGTATTTGCGGGGTCTGTTCCAGAATGCGATCCATATTGCGTCGATGCGCCCAAGCTCGATCTTCATCGGAATTCATTGCCATAGCGGCTCGGAAGTCTTTCCGAGTTATGGCTCGAAGTTCATCGGGGACATTACCCATCATCAGGACGCTGCTGATCGCCAGCTCATACAGGTCTGCACATCCCACATGGTCGCCGTCGTTGTAACGGGGAACACCCATTTCGATGGCCTGCAGCAAGACGGATTGTTCTGGACTTCGGTTCCCAGTTTGAGGCTCGGAGGATGAGGTGTCCGGGGCTGAGTACGTTGAAATCTTGATCAGGGTGAGGTCAAAGCCGGCTTCCCTTTTGTCACCCATTAGGACTCCGAGTCCAGAACAGTCAGAGGCTCGTAGATCTCCGCGTGCCAGAACCTGGCCAAAACTCACGGCTTCAAACCGCGACAGCGGGAACCGGTGGGTGGTCCGAACACCCTTTTTGGTTTGGAATCGGGTCCGGTATCCCCCAGCCATCATCCTGCGGCGGGATGAATCGACCATGAAATCCCATGTTCGACCATCACCAAGGACTTCGATTTCAAATCCCTCGAAGTCGGCGGTCAAATCAAGCTGGCGTGTTCTGGCCCACGCGAACCCGCCATTATTTTTGAGAGAGAGATCGCCAGTGAACCGGAGTCCAGATGTTGATTCGGTAAGTTTTCCGCTGGAGAGTCCACCCATGACCCCGTCGAGAACCACACGCCACTGGCTAGATTTCAAATCAACCACACCCGTGGCGTAGTTGGGCTCATTCGTAGCGAAAAATAAGGCAACAGCTGCGAGGATTGGTTCCATGATTGACTTTAGGCGGGTACTGAATGCCAGTCCCAGAATCCGCCCAAAGACCAAAAGTAGGTCTCATGCTTGAATATTAGACGTTCATCGTTGCCAATTACTCACTACTTCGGGTGTTGGATCTTCCGAATCACATGTTCTGGTGGTGGATGAAGCCAAGGGGGCTTGCTGTGGACTTTTTCCGCCGACTGTTGTTCAGCACACTTTTCATCGTTTGCGCTTCGCCCGCGCTCGCGCAATTCAATGATGGAAGTGAAGATCCATTGGGTGACGAAGCCGGACGGCCAGACAGCCTTGGCGGATTTGCTGCGTGCTGTATTGCCGGAGAGTGCATTGAGAATTTCCCGGTCGATGTTTGCTTGGCCACCGGCGGCGAACCGCAGTCTGGGGGAGTGACGTGTGCTGATGAACCATGTGTTGCTTCGCTGCTGGGTGGTTGCTGTACCGCCGACTTGTGTTGCTCCGAACTTGAAGAAGCCGAATGCATTGCTTCGGGTGGACGATTTCAGGGTGTAGGCACCAGTTGCATCAGTGGTCAGTCATCCGTGATTTGTCCCGTCGTAGGACGCTGTTGTTTGGACAACGGCTCATGTGGAGATGCCATCACCATTGAAGAGTGTGACTCAGCTGGTGGATCTTGGGGTGGGTACGGCACCGTTTGTGGTCCGGAAGGATGTGGTGGTGCGTGTTGCTTGATTGATGGAACCTGTGTTCCTGATCAAAGTCGTGCTTCCTGTGCAGCCGCTGGTGGATTGCATCAGGGCGATGTTTCCGCTTGCACTGCTGAGGATTGCCGCACTCAAGTGGCACGGGGCGTCGGCCTGAATTCTCCCAACGGTGAAGAGTGGATGGTTCAAGTTCCTCAGTTTGACACCAACGGCGGTCTGTTCGAATTGACCGGGGCCGAACTGGAGATTCGATCCAAAGTTGTGGCCAAACTTCAGCTTCTGAACGTCTCCTCGGAGCCGATTGATACCAGTGTCCCTTACAACGTGGAGTTCCGCTTGGTAAATGGGCCCTGTGGTATCGGCTTCCCCGAGACCACTTTGTTGGACGAAACAGGAATTGAAGCGTGTTCGACAAACCCGCTGCCCGGTGGTGCTTCGTGCGACTACGGATGTGGCCGCGTCTACGACCGTGTGGATGGTGACCTGCGAATTGAATTGCCGGAATCATGCTTCGACGATCTGATCGGCACTGGGCAACTCGAAGTTGGATTTGAGAGTGACAATGATTTTGCCGCTCCTCCCGGGGGGTCCTTG
>CALDQF010000268.1 GCA_937911845.1 uncultured Phycisphaera sp.
TCCAGCAAGTCGCTGACCATGGGTTCGACCATCCCGAGCGATATTTTGATTATCGTTCGCTACGAAGACTGAACCGCTTTAGCGGTTTGATTCTCGCTCCAAGACGCCGCCGTTGCGGTCCAGCATGCCATCAAGTCGTCGCATGACATCCGCTCCTTGTCCGGGGCGGCCGGTTCGTGACAGTGTTTCCGACAGCAGCATGCCAAGCTGGTACCAGTTGGATTGCCGGGCCCATTCCGAAGACATGAATTCTGGTTTCTTGACGCGGTTGAAAATGGATTCCACGTAAGCGGGACCACTTGCAGCCAGTCGACCTTGGTCGTCGAGTACGTCCAGCACTCGACGCGTCGCATCAAGGACCCAGGGGCCGTCGTTGGCGTACGTGCTGGCGATGCGTTCGTATCGTTTGCCAGCTTCATCTTGTCTTCCCGCCGCTTGGAAAGCATCGCCGGCGGCAAGAAGGGCACGGGCGGCGAGGTCGGGTCGGTTGCGTTTGAGCAGACCAGCGACGCGTTCCAGAATGTTTCCGGACCGCTCGGCATCGGTGAGCCCTTTGGCCATGGCTTCGAGGACTTCCAAAGCAAAGTCGGGTGCATCGCTCGACTCAGCCAGCAGGGCGTCGGTGAAGGTGTTCAGCGTGTCATCGGTAAACGCGCCTTCTTGGCAGGCTGCCGCCACGATGTCCCACGCTCCGGGATCACTGGGAGCGACCGCGAGCAGCGCTTTGATCCAGTTCAGCCGGTCGGTGGGGGTGGTGGGAGCGACGGCTTCAGCATCTTCGGCGGTCGGTGCTTCACTGGTCAGGTTCATGCGGTCTTCGACCCGCGCCAGCACGGTGCGGAACGCACGCCCCAGTTGCCGCTGCTTTAAGTCGAGGGTGGAAAAGCGAGCCAGCATGCCCATCCGCCCCTCGCCAATCGTGCCGCTGGTTTGGGGGTCTTTCACCAGACCAGGCACCTTCTGGTACGACTCGTAGCGCCCGATGTCGGTGTTGAAGCGGGCGCTGCGTCCGGAGAATTCAAACCATCCCACCCAAGCGTGACCAACCGTGGCATCGCGTCCCACCACGACGGCGGCGGGAATGCCCCGAACTTCCATCACGGTGGTGGTGAACCAAGCTTGGTCAGCGCACACGCCACCGAAATTCATGACGTTGCGTAAGGAGAATCCTTGCCGCGTCAGTTCTTTCGGCGCGCCTTCGATCACATGGTTCCAGTCGTACAGCACTTCGTGGTACAGATCGGTGAGACCGCGTCGTGCGCCGTAGTTCGTGAGCGCCCATTCGCCTTCGCTGGCGGGGATGGTGAGATCCACCGCGTGGACCAAGGCTTCGGGAGGCAATTGCAAGAAGCCATTCATGGTTGTACGGCGGGCGGGCAAACTCAGCAGGAAGGGCACCAACTCACGCAAGCTTCCGGACTCGGCGACGTTCTCGTTGATTCGATCTTGGTACGCCGTGTCATGGACCACCGCCATCGCTGCGATCAATGCGGCCGGATTGTTGCGTCCTTTGAAGGCCCGCGGCGCTTCTTTGGCAACATCCAGCGCCAAACTGAACGCTCGGTTCAGGTCATCTTGGTCTGGCTTGACCAGTGGGGTGAGGGCGTGGTGCAGCGATGGAATCGCCCGAAGTTCTTCCACGCAGCGTTTGGTCAAAGCTTCGGGCAGTTCTGGCAACATCCCGGCCAACCGGCGATCGGCCGCGGCGGCAATCAGAACGTCGATGCTTTTGCTCTTGAGGGCTTTCTTGGCTTGCTTGGGATCGACCAACGCGCTGGGATCCACCGCCGCCATTGCTTCATCCAACACACCATCGAGCGTGCTGACCAGGGCGTCGTGGTCGCCGTCTGCGAGGTAGTCCGTGAAGGCTTGGTCGGCGGGGGTGGGGGGTGCGAGGACCGACAGCAAAAGACTCAGCATGGAAGCATGGTACGACGCTTAGAATCGGGACATGTCAATGGTTCGGTTTGGAAGAGGTCTGCTTTTGCTTCTGGTCATGGGGGCCTGCTCGAGTTCCCAGGTCATGTCGGTGGACGCTGGGGGGCCGGCCGAGAGAAATTTGTACATCTTCGTGACCCATGAATGCCCTATCGCCAACCGCTACGCCCCGGAGATTGGTCGCATTGCGGAAGAGCACCTGGATCTGGTGGGTCCCACCGTGGTGGTCTACGCCGATGCCAAGGCTTTGGCGAAAGACTGTGCCACGCATTTCGAGCAGTACTACTTGGCCTCCAATTCCCCCGAAGACGAAGCAGAAGTTGTCTCGGTGACGATGGTGCACGATGCCGAGCATGAGTGGGTGAAGCGATTTGATGTTCGGGCGGTGCCCACTGCGGTGATCGCGCGGGGTGAGGCCGTGCTGTACCACGGACGCATCGACGACCGCAACCCTCGATTGGGGGCGCGGCGCGTGCAAGCCGATCAAGAAGACTTGCGGGAAGCGTTGGTCGCGCTGCGGGCTGGTAGCTTGACGCCCACCCGCACCACAGTGGTGGGGTGTTCCATCGATCGGACCGCTGGATGATCGACCTCCCCGAACCCACGGCCGCCGAGGTGGCCACCCTGGTGTCCACGACCTGCCGGTCGTGCCACGTGGCGGGGGGAGTCGCGCCGTTTTCTTTCGACACGTTGGGTGATCTGCGTCGAAGATCTGGTGTGGTGGAGGCGGTATTGCCCGATGATCTCATG
>CALDQF010000269.1 GCA_937911845.1 uncultured Phycisphaera sp.
CGAAAGATCTGATGGATCTCGACCAATAGCCTTGAGCGCCCCCGGGATATTCACGTGACAGGACCGACCGGTCTTGGCAATGTAATCCTGGTGGTAATCCTCGGCCGACCAGAAGGTCTTGGCCGCCTCCAGTTCGGTCACGATTTGCCGACCAGAGAAATCCTCTGAGGCTTGCACTTCACTGAGCACTTGTCGAGCGATGTTGAGCTGCTTTTCACCGACGGTGTAAATACCAGACCGGTATTGGGTGCCACGGTCTGGTCCCTGTCGGTTGAGTTGCGTTGGGTCATGCAGATACATGAAGTACTTGCACAGGGTGCCGAAGTCGATCACGTCTGGGTCAAAAACCACTTTGACACTTTCGGCGTGTCCGGTGGTGCCAGCGCACACGGCTTTGTACTGAGGCCGATCAACCGTGCCCTGCTGGTAGCCGCTTACTACGTTCAGAACACCAGGCAGCAAGGAGAAGCCGTGTTCGACCCCCCAAAAGCACCCTCCGGCGAAGTATCCAATTTCAGCATCGGGCTTCGCACCTTCAGGAAGGTCGTCGCCTTCTTCGTAAAATTCGAGAGCTTCACTGTTGAGGCAGTACCGTCGACCCGTTGGCGGTGGGCCGTCTGGGAAGACGTGACCCAGATGAGCCCCGCAGCGTCCACAGCGAATTTCAGTCCGCACCATGCCATGCGATTTGTCCACAATCTCCACGATGTGACCTTCGGCAAGCGCACGATAAAACGACGGCCAGCCAGTTCCACTGGTGAACTTACTTGTTGACTCGAATAGAGGAAGACGGCACACCACGCAGCAATACATGCCGTCTTTTTTATTGTCGAGCAGGGTTCCGCAGAAAGGGCGTTCGGTTCCCGAAGCCTGCGTGATTCGAATTTGCTCCTCGGTCAGTTCTTGGCAACGGTCTTCAATTTGGGACTTGGTCCACGGAGTGAGATCAAACCCCGCACTGGAAAATTTGGAATCTCCAGCGTCGGAATTGATGGCGGCGGTCGGGGTGCTCACGGGACGCTCCTCGTTGAAACTGAACAGAGCCAGCGACAAGATGGCGCCAGCCGTGAAAACGCCAAGAACAGGCAAAGAACTCATGCCTCAAGTCTACGCCTGAACACCACCCCATCGTTCAGTAAAGAAAGGCACAATGTGGGAATGATCTCATTCCTTTTTGCGGCATTGACCGGTATCGAACTTCCAGCCATGTTCAGCGACCACATGGTCTTGCAGCGTGATCAAGCCATACCTGTTTGGGGGAGGGCCACGCCCGGAGAGGTGGTCACCGTACGGCTGGAGGGCTCTCCAGCCCGCCGGGGCCGGGCCGATACTGAGGGCCATTGGCGGGTTGATTTGCCCGCAGAACCAGCATCCACCAACCCGCGAGTTCTCCGAATCGAAGGCCGTTCGGTGCAGACCTTCAAAGACGTCTTGGTGGGTGAGGTTTGGATCTGCTCGGGTCAGTCCAATATGGAATGGAGCATCTTGCAGTCCAAGGATGCCCAATTTGAAATTGAAACCGCGGATGATCCATGGCTTCGGCACATCAAAGTGAACCGAGCTACGGCTACTGAGGGTCAGTTCACTTTTGAAGGCGCATGGCAAACTTCTTCCTCCGAGGTCGCTGGCAACTGGACTGCGGT
>CALDQF010000270.1 GCA_937911845.1 uncultured Phycisphaera sp.
AGTGGGGCACCCCCTGGGCCTGCGTCACAACCTCAAAGCCTCCAGTCTTTACACCCACGAGCAGATGAACTCGGAAGAGTTCAAGGGCAAGAAGACCATTGCCGGTTCGGTGATGGATTACTTGCCGCCGAACTTCCGTGTCGATACCGGCGAAGTGCAAGGTGATTTCACCATGATCGACGTTGGTCCTTACGACAAGTGGGCCATCCGATACGGCTACATGTTCGGTGACCCTTCCGAAGTGCTCAAGGAAGTGAACGTGCCTGAGCACGCATACCTCACCGATGACGATACGGTCGGCCCCGACCCATTCGCTCGCCGGTACGACTTCACGGCCGACCCGCATGACTACGCCATGGAAATCATGCAGATCGTCGTAATGAAGCGGGAGAAAATCCTCTCTGATTTCGTCAAAGACGGTGAAAGCTGGTCGCGTTCGCGAACCGGATACCTCAAGACGTTGTCCATGCAGAGCCGAATGATTTCCATGATGTCCAACTGGCTTGGCGGCTCGGATGTCTCGAGGAACCAAAAGGGTGATCCCAATGGCCGTGCCCCGGTCATGCCGGTGGAAGCCGATCCTCAACGCGAGGCATTGGAGTTTGTCATGGCCAACGCTTTTGAAGACGAAGCGTTTGGCATGACCACCGAGTTGTTGCGTCACATGACCACCGACCAGTGGTCTGACAATTCTGAAGGCGATCGTTCTGATCCAACGTTCCCCATCCACACTCGGATTTCTGGAATTCAGCGTTCTGCCCTTTCGCAGATCTTGAACCCCGTCACGTTGCGTCGTATCTACGACAACGAAATCGCCACGCCATCGGAAACCGACCAAATCACTTTGGCCGAGGTCATGGATGGGGTGGTGGCCAATGTGTTCCGCGAACTGGATGGTCAAGTGAATGGTGGCTCCTCTCGTGAGCCTGCCATCTCCAACTGGCGACGTGGTCTTCAGGCCGAGCTTGTGTCTCGTTTGGTTGAATTGTCATCAGGGAAATCGGGCATGCCCGGTCCAACCCGGACGCTTTCCACCATGCACCTGAAGCGGTTGAAGAGTCGCTTGGCTCGCGCGATGAAGGGCAAGGCTGACTCTTACACGGAAGCCCATTTGGATGATTTGCACATGTCTGTAGACCGTGCATTGAACCGGATCGAAACCGTTGCGGGTGCCGCCCAACCCGCGGTAAGTCTGGGTCGCTTCTTCGGCGCTTCTTGAATCCAAGACATCTTGTCTTTCTTGGGAGGACCTTTGGGTCCTCCCTTTTCTTTTGCCCCTAGCATGGCCACATGACCCAGTTCGACTTTGATACTCCACCCACTTCACCTTTGGCTTGGATGGAAGCCTGGTTTGCCGAAGGAGATGCGTTGGACGTCCCGAACCCCAATGCGATGTACCTCGCCACTGTCGATGCGGATGGCACACCGTCGGTTCGCACGGTGCTTCGCCGCGGCTTTGACGAGCGTGGTGTGATCTTTTACACCAACTACGAGTCACGCAAATCGTTGGCCATGATTGCTTCCGGTCGCGCTTCGGTGTTGTTCCATTGGGACCAAACCGATCGACAAATCCGAATCGAAGGCCGCATCTCTCAGGTTGAAGCGAAAGTTTCAGACGCTTACTTCGCGGCTCGACATCCGGAAAGTCAGCTTGGTGCTTGGGCCAGTCAGCAGAGCAAATCTTTGTCGAACCGTTCCCAGTTCGAAGAAGAAGTGGAAGCAATGCGGTCTAAGTTTTCGGGAGCCCCGGTTCCGCGTCCTTCATTTTGGGGCGGGTATCGCGTCAGTTTGGATGCGGTCGAAATTTGGCAGGGTCATCCCCACCGTCTCCATGACCGCGTGCGATGGACCGCTTCAGATGAGGGTGGGTTTACCTCAACCAGGTTGTATCCCTAAAGGAACTCTGAGCGATCGAAAGCCTTGAGAGTCAGCTTGGTTGGCGTGCTTTTTCAAGCATGCGTCCACACCGATCGGTGAACCCCCCTTTGATGGGGACAGTACCTTCGGCACCAAATTCAGCCCAGTCCAAAATCTGATCGGGGGTCAGTACGACTATGTCGCCTTCTTCAGCCAAGTCGGTTTCCAGTGGAACACATTCCAAGCGAAACGGCCCCCAGTGACGTGGTTGAAGCCAAACGGTGGCACGGCTTTCAGAGGGCGCATACAGGACAACAAAGCGGCGCTGGGCTTCCTGGTCTCCAGCCATCCAGCGGGCCCGCGCGCCATCAAGGCTGCGTTGGGCATCGATTTTGGCCTCCTCGATGCAGGCCGAGTACATCGGGTCGTCCGAAGCCACAGTTGGCACGCCATCAATGGTTTGAATCTCTTGCGATGTCTCATTGGGACCGGGTCCGTCCCGATCGCAGGCGGCAAGAGCTCCAAAGAGGCAGGTTGTCATGAAAAACTGGCCTTTACGGATCATGGGGCGGTTGTCCTCTGGCAATGCGTTCGGCATCTTCAAGGGTTTTGGGATCGAAGGAGAAGCCGACGCGGGGCGGCTCCTCAGAAGGCTTATCGGCCGGTGCTGTTTTGGCAGGTTTACGACTTTTCAACGCTTTTGGAGACAATTTACTCCAAATTGAGGGCAAAATACCATCTTTTTGCGGCTGTACATATTCGGCTTCAGCCACCACATCCAAAGGAAGCACCGCGTTTGGGTCGAGTGCTGGAGCCTCCGCTGCTTGACTTGGCGTCGAGGCCACCCTTTCCCAGTCCAAACCCAGTTCTTGGAGAAACGCCTTCGAATCCATGATGGAGCCCTTGAGCCGTTTGACCTGCTTCTGCAAAGCCCGATCGGTTGTGACGACCAGAAGTTGGCGGGAAATCGAACTTTGTGAAACGACTCGGGCAATGACGTCATCCGCAGTGACGCCATGCCCCGAGAACGACATTTGGATGCCATTGGGGAGGGTCTTCGGGGCGTCTTCCCACGGTATGCCGTCGCAGACCAGCAGGAATCCGTCGGGATACCGTCTTGATGCTCTCAGAAGTTCGACGAATTCTTGTGTCGTCGGCCCGGCAATCTCCGTTGGGAGGGCATCCGTTGCCCCCAGTACGTTGTTGGTGTCCAAGATCACACGGGCCATATCGACAAGATACTCCCACATCTCTGCTTGACGGGACGCGCGATTTCGGGTGAAATAGTCGTTTCCCCACAAGGAGCTCATGACCTATGGCGATTCGAATCAAGACCCGAACTGGCGAAAGCGTGCAACAAATGATGCGCCGGTTTAAAAAACTGTGTGAGAAGGAAGGCCTGACCAAAGAGGTCAAGAAGCGTCAATACTTCGAAAAGCCATCTGAGCGTCGCCGTCGTGCGACTCGGAAAGCCGCTTCCCGGCTGGTACGGACACCCAGCCCGCAAGCTGGCAACCGTCGCCGCTGATTCTGTCATCTTTGGTTTTTCACTGACGCATTTCGTTCCATTGATCCGATCTTTTAGGATCAATGTTGATGCTGTATGCGTGAGCACGCTCGGCACACGCGAAGGCGTGTTCGCAAACCCTCATTTCTCCTTTTGATACCTGGATACACCTCATGGACCCAATGAATCTTTCCCCGCTGTACTGGCTCGGACCTGTTGGCGCGATCAGCGCACTTGGGGCAGCCTTTGCTTTTAGTCGTGGTGTGATGGCCAACAGTGAAGGTGAAGGTGAAATGGTGGAGATCGCCCAGGCCGTTCGCGATGGTGCGATGGCGTACTTGACCCGCCAATACAAAGTTGTGGCCTTGGTCTTCGTCGCTTTGGTGACGATCTTGTTCGTGTTGTCCACCCAAGGCACGCAGGCTTGGCAGACCGTGATTGGCGTTCCTGTTGCTGGTCTGTTCTCTGGCTTGTGCGGTTGGTTTGGCATGAAGATGGCGACCAATGCTTCTGCCCGAACTGCATATGCGGCCAAGCAATCGTTGAACGACGGTCTCAAGGTTGCGTTCCGCGCGGGTGCAGTGATGGGCTTGGTGGTGGTTGGGTTTGCCTTGCTTGATATCTCGGCTTGGTTTTTTCTGTACACCCAGGGGATCGTGCCTTTGCCCGAAGGCGATGCTTTGGTCGCGATGACGACGATCATGCTTTCGTACGGCATGGGTGCATCAACGCAGGCATTGTTTGCTCGAGTTGGGGGCGGTATCTACACCAAGGCCGCTGATGTTGGTGCTGACCTCGTTGGCAAGGTTGAAGC
>CALDQF010000271.1 GCA_937911845.1 uncultured Phycisphaera sp.
CACTGCTCGGTCTCGGCTTCCAACTGCTCGTAGGGCACAACCGCATTCACCAAGCCCCAATCCAAGGCTTGCATCGCGTCGTACTGACGGCACAAGAACCAAATCTCACGGGCCCGCTTCTGGCCAATGATGCGGGCCATGTAAGAAGCGCCCCATCCGCCGTCAAACGAGCCCACCTTTGGACCCGTCTGACCAAAGCGTGCGTTGTCCGAGCAAATCGTCAGATCACACAACATGTGCAGAACATGGCCGCCTCCAATGGCGTACCCCGCGACCGAGGCAATCACCGGCTTGGGGCAGGTGCGAATCTCACGCTGAAAATCCAACACGTGCAAACCGGTATGTCCATCTTCGTCGCCGTATCCGTCATCACCACGTACCTTTTGATCGCCACCCGAACAGAATGCCAACTCGCCTTCACCGCGAAGGATGACGACCCCAACGGAGCCGTCCATCCGGGCCACTTGCAACGCTTCGCGCATTTCAATCACGGTTCGGGGACGGAAAGCATTCCGAACTTCAGGACGGCATATGGTGATCCTGGCGATCCCGTCGCCAGTGGTCTCGTAACTGATGTCCGTGAATTCACCTTGGGGTGTGTACACCGTCATGACTGCAACTCCTTGAAGAGCTCTTGAATGGCCAACGCCGTGGCCTCTGGTGACTCCAAGTGGATGGCATGACCAGCTCGTGGGATCACCCGATAGGAAAAAGATTCTGGTGGTACACGATAGGCCTGATCGAGATTTCCGACCACAAAGCCAAGCCGCCCCTCCAGAGTAGGAGCCGGAGTCCGACCCGGCGAGGCCGCAGCCAGCACCGTTGCCCATGCCTCAGAGTGCTGCACCATCCCAGACCGGCGTGCTTCGACACCCTTCCACACCGGTGAAGTGCGCAGGGCATCAAACAGGGGCTGCTCATACCAAGCCTTCAAAAAAGCCTCTGGATCTTGTCGCAGTTCATCCGCCCGCTCGTCATCGATCTGGGCCCGCTGATCACGAGCGTCAGCACCATGGAGTCCGGTGCCTGCCGACAAGGCAACGGTGGGCGTCCCGTCTTGGGCCGCCAACATCACCCGCCCCCCCATTGAATACCCAATCCGAAGATCCGCTGGTAGATCTTTCAACTGGGAAGCCATATCAATGATGGAACCGCCCCCCAGATCAAGTGGTGTCAGCACCCGCCACGACCACTCTCCGGAACAGGCGGCTTTTACCCCGTCAAAATCAGAAGGGTCGCCAAGAAATCCGGTGACGGCTACGACGGAAGGCATGCCGAGCTGACCATATGGTTTGCTTCAAGCCGAAGTTGTTCCGCTTCGAGCGCCAACTTGGCGTGCAAAAATCCCGGCTCCCCAGCAGCAGCCAAGGCCGCAAAGCCTTGAGCAAATGAGCCACGGTCTTCGGCGATGATGGTTCGGTACCCAAGAGCGCTGGCCACTGCCCCCAGATCGGTGGAGCGAGGAGAGACAAAGTCGTCCAGAGAAACATCCGCTGCGAATGGCAAGTCTCGGAAGATTTGACCACCACCGTTGTCAACACCCACCACCACCACGGGCAAGTTGGTTTCTGCAAGCTGGGCCAACCCAGAAAGATCGTGGCGAATGGTTTGGTCTCCCAAAATCGCGACCACTGGTCGACCATCGAGAGCCAGGCCGAGAGCGGTGGAGATCTGACCATCAATTCCAGAAAGTCCACGCGAAGCATGAACATCTGCCACCACTTGGGTGGCCCATCGATCCAGTTCACGCACCGAGCGACTGTTGCCCACCATCAACCTCGAGGTTGAAGGCGTCACTGAGCCCACTTGGGCCGCGATCCAGGGTTCAGAAAAGCCGCATTGCTCAAGCGCTGTTTGCCGAGCAGACTGCACCTTGGAGCAAAAGGATCCAATGTCCGACGCCAGCGGCTTCGATGAAGAAGGCAGACCAGTGATCGCCATGCTGAGGTGCTCCAGGCTCGTCTCCAGCACCAGGGCGGCTTCATCATCACCTTCCGTGCGTCCACGGTGTGCTGGAACAAGCAGACGGCTCCCCGCGTTCCGAGCCAGGAAAGAAGCCGTGGTTCGGTGGGTGGGGCGACCTCCCAAATGCAGAAGGACCGGACAGTGCACTGCAGCCTGTGCATCCAGCCAACCACCCCATGGCAATGTGGATTCAATGTCCCGGATGCCAGAAGCAATGTCAGCCAAAACGGGCCACCCTAAAGCCTGCACCAACCCCCGTGCCGCCCGGCGTTCGCGAGGTCGAGCCAGAGGCCCCACAAAGATGATGCCATGCTCTTCTTCCATCAACCGCTGGGCCACCTGCTGGGTGGCTGGCCCCGGGGCGGTGTCGAGGACGGTTCGACGACGAGAGAGCGGAAACTGAGGCACTTCAGGAATCGGGCTGGGCAAGAGTGGTTCATCGAAGGCGATGTTGACATGCACCACACCATGCTCCGCCCCACGCCAAGCATCCAAGGCCAAGCCAGAAGCCTGGGTGCTGAAATCTGCGACCAAAGAACGATCAACCGATCCTGCCAACATGGCAAGTTGATCGCCGGTCTGATTGGCACCGGTGCCACGAAGTCGAACCGGTCGATCTGCGGTGACCAGCAACATCGGAATGCCAGATTGACGTGCTTCGACCACCGCCGGGAGGAGGTTGGCCACCGCGCTGCCACTGGTGGAGACCACGGCGGCGGGACGGCCTTCGACGCGGGCCCATCCCAACGCGACAAAGCCTGCCGATCGTTCGTCATCAATACGAACGACGTGCAATCCAGTATCGCGGGCCGCCAAAGCCAACGCCGCACACCGCGCACCCGGCGCTAACACCACACATCCAAGACCACATGCTTTCCATGTGGCGAACAGTTCGCGAGCAAACATCAAATTTTCAGCACCTGGACTGTTGGTCACACCTCACCCCGTTCCGGGCAATGCGGCGCGAGCCACCGCCAACTTGGCTTCGGTTTCAACAAATTCCATCTCGGGCTGTGAATCTCGCACGATCCCCGCGCCGGCAAAGAGCGTGGCCATTTCGGGCGACATCCGAAGCGAACGAATGGCCACGGCGACATCGTGGCCCAATCCATCAAACAGACCGATGGGGCCGGCATACAGACCACGATCAAAACCCTCTTGTCTGTACAGATGGGACCGGGCCATGTTGGTGGGGCGACCACACACCGCGGGAGTGGGATGCAACAAACCGAGGACCGAAGCGTCATCCACCGCGTCATTCAGAGTCATTTCGAGCTGACGACGCAAGTGCCACAGCCCTCCAGCGGCCGGAACAACAGCAACCTGATCCTCGCTCTTTCTTGCCTTGGCAATGGAAGCCAGCCGTTCTGTGACCGACCGCACCACCACGTCGTGTTCATGACGGTCTTTGCTGCTTTCCAGGAGCTGCATGGCCTCGTCAGCCGAGCGGGCCCGAACTGTTCCAGCCAACATTTCAGTTTGCAAACGTTGTCTGATTCTTCGTGACAAACGCTCGGGGCTGGAACCTAAGAAGGCATGCTCCCCAGATTCCACCAAAAAGGAGTACTGATTTCCGGAGGCAAGTTGGTGCAACACATATGCCGCATCAATCGGCTCCGAAAGGGCGTAACTGACCTGACGGGCAAGAACAACCTTCTCCAATTCCCCAGATCGGATGGCCCCGATTGCTTCTTGAACCAAGTCACGGAAGTCGCACTCTTCATCCTGCCGGAACATACGGGCGGTCACTGGCGAACGACGTGGCACCAACAATGAAGCTCGCGCGGGCTCAATGGCTTCTGGACGCTCCCCAGGCAGCAGGTACCCCACAAGCCGGTAGCGCCCCTCGTCTACCTCCAACTGCAGGCGGGGAAGGATCCAAGCCCTCCGTCCAAACGGCATCCATCCGGGGCTGCTTTCCACCGCGGGGTCAAACCGACTCCAAGCCACCACGGCTGCATCTGGCATCAAAGCTCGCAATGCACTGAGTGTGATGTCATCGATCCAGTCCCCTCGCAGGGCAGCGTCCACTCCTGCAATGGTCCGGCCGGAACGTGATTTGAAAGCCACACGTCGGCCCAAAGCCCGTCCGCAGATCTCCTGAATGGGGTCCAAAGGAGTGGACAGATCAACCACCAGGCGCCGCCAGCCGTCCCCTGAGCCCAAAGCCAGCCGCTGCAAAATGGCCAAGGCGGACGGAAGATCCGTCGCCGAAGCGGTGTGCGTGTGCACCGGGCCACTGGCAATCCTCGAGCGGAACATGTGAACCATTCTAGTCCTCGGGAATACCACCCGCCGGGACCGATATTCTCTGTATTGCCATGCGAATCTACCTCTCCCTTCTCTGCCTTGCGGCCTGCACCACCGTCCCCGGAACCGGCCGAACCCAGTTCAACCTTTTTCCCCTCTCCGAGGATGTCAGATTGGGGGAAGTTGCATGGAAAAGCACTTTGGAATCCAAAGACGTGCTCCCTGTCTCCTCACTGGAACACCAAAGGGTGAACCGCATCATGCAGCGTCTGGTCGCCGCCACCCAACAGCGCCATCCCAATCTCGCCGACAGCTTCGACTGGGAATGGCGGGTGATCCAAGACGACAGCCAAGTCAATGCTTGGTGCCTCCCTGGCGGCAAGATGGCGGTGTACACCGGCATGCTGAAGTTTGTCGCCAACGACGATCAATTGGCCGCGGTGATGGGCCATGAGATTGCCCACGCAGTGGCCCGGCATAGCACCGAACGGCTCAGCC
>CALDQF010000272.1 GCA_937911845.1 uncultured Phycisphaera sp.
GGAACACTATCAACGCTCACCATCCTACGAAGGTCCAAGCGATTCGTTCAGGACAACTTGGCATCCTTGGGGGAAGGCGCGCAAAGATCTGCGAACCGAGTCTTCTCGGCTCTTTTGACATCTTGTATGTGGGTGGAGGTCCTGCCGCCGCGATCAGAGCGTGGCGGAGGTGAAGGGCAAGAGAGCCATGTGGCGGGCACGCTTGATGGCTTGGGCAACCCTGCGCTGCTCGCTTGCAGTGAGGTTCAATCGCTTGCGACCGTACATTTTTCCGTTTGGAGTCAGCAGGCGACGAAGCTCTTCGTGGCACTTGTAATCGGCATACCACTGGCCTCGGGTGTCTTGACGAAGAAATCCATCACGGTTGGTTTCGCTGCGGTTGAATTGAGACATATCTGGGCTCCAGTCCTGGAAATTCAGCGGTCTGTGAATTGCCCTCGAACAACGCCGAGGGCGACGGGGTAGAAGAAAGATTGTACCACAACCCAGGCCTCATCTGGGGTGAGAATTCGACGAGATCAGCGGTTCGCTTTGGGCCCCTCATGGGTTAAAAGCGGACCTATGGCATTTTGAAGGCGTTCCGCACCGGCGGCAAGGCACTCTGGCCATCCTCCATCATGGTTGGGCCTTTCGCCGGTATGAAGGACTACGGGCTGGATCTCCAACTTGTCTAGAGCTTCCGCCAGCTGCGGACAGGGGGCGGATTCGAACAAGAAAATTTGGTTTCTATCCATCACTTCAAGCTGCGATGCCACTTCTTCCGGAAGTGGAGATTTTGGATCTAGAGCGAAGGAAGTGATGTTCCACCCATGGGTCCGAGCCAAGTAATCGTATGCAGCACGGTTGGCATACAGAACAGTGGACTGGAGATCGATCTCGACAAACCTTTGGTGGATCTGCATCAGTTGGTCAACGAGGGGCTGTACATTTTCTTGACTTCGCTGCTCACCGCAAAATCCCTCTTGCACCAGTCGTTGTCGAATCGCTTCGAGCTGTTTGCCAGCAGTTTCTGGATCGACCCAAGTGTGACCATCCACCACCCCATGCGAATGGGATCCATCAGGACCATGTTGATGTTCCACCACGTCGTGCAAAACGGCGGGCTCAACCAGCATGTTGGCGCTTCGAAGCCAAGAGGTTCTTGGCAAGTCGTATCTTCGGAGTTTTTCTTCGAAACCTCGTCCGTTGCTGATCAGAAAACTTTCACTCATTTGGGCCAGTTGCATCTCACTCGGCGCCCATTGTCCCGCGTCTATTTCATCGGGCACCAATCGTTCGAC
>CALDQF010000273.1 GCA_937911845.1 uncultured Phycisphaera sp.
GCGGCCACCAGCTTGCCATGGGCGGATTTTCGGGTGCTGGAATCCACCCCGGCTTTCACCAAAAGCTTGGGGTATTCCATCCAGCCGTACAGCGCGGGGCCGTCGGACGGAAGCCGTTCGATGAGCATGGGCAGTTCGTACTTCATCATTTCCAACTGGCTGTCTTCGAGTTCGGCCAAGGCCGAGATGACTTCGCCCAGACGGTCGTCGGGGATTTCGGCAAAGCCGTGCATGGAGCCAATTTCCAAAGCAGCATCCACTTCGTCCATCCCAGCCAACATCAGGGCGGCGTCGAGCCAAGCATCCCCTTGGGCCAGAGTTTTGATGCGGCCCACCCACACTGGCTTGCCCTTGGGGGTGTAGGCCCAAAGCATGGTCATGGCCTTCACGGTCTCCATGTCGCATTCGGCGGGGTCGACGCCTTCGAGCTGGGCATCGAGTAAGGCGTGGAACTCGGGATCTTCCAAAGAAAAGTCATCCCCTTTTTCACGGAAAAAGGTCATGGCCGTCTCAATCTTTGTCTTGATCTCTTCTTCGGTTGGTGGGGCCAGAAGCAGGTTCGAGGCCAAGGTCAGGGAAAGCGTGAACATCATGGGAAGATTCCTTTCGAAGTGAGCGAACAGCCTAGCACGAGCCGCCAAAAGATCGCACAATCATGGTGTGATACGGCTTTATTCAGACGAGAGGTTTGAAGTGGGTGCGGTGGTGGCCCTGCCCCCCGAAGAAATTCGGTACCTCCGCACCGTCCGCCGCGGCAGCCATGAAGCCCAGTTGTTCAACCGGGCCGGGCAAGTGGCCGCAGTGACGATCGAAGGCAATCTCGCTCGCATCGAACGTGTGGACCAAAATCCTTGGCCACTCCATCCTCTCCGGGTGGCGGTTGGGCTGCCAGAACCGTCTGTGGTCAAACAGTTGATCGCCAGTCTTTCGGAACTTGGAATCGCTGAGTTGTCCTTCTTCAAAGGCGATCGTTCCCAAGCGTCCCTCTCTCGTTTGCCATCGGAAGAAAAGCAGGGTCGTCTTGCCATCGAAGCCGCGCGGCAGTGTGAACGCCCGGTGCCCTTGAAGATCACCACGGTTGAATTCGAATCTCTCATTAGTGAATCTTCCGTGGCCACCACCGTGGTTTTGGATGAGCAGCCGGCTGCAGGTTCGTACCCCTTGGGTCAGAAGGTCAACGTACTGCTCGTCGGTCCTGAAGGCGGGTGGAGCCCACGGGAGCGTGATGCATTTCTCCAAGCTTCGGTACCGCGTATACACATGCCAACTCCCATCCTTCGGGTAGCCACTGCCGCGGTGGCGGCAACATCTTGGTGTCTTGCCCACCGTTCCTTGCCCTAAGATGAACCTATGCCCACGTACGACTACATCTGTGAAGCCAATGGACGCACCGTCGAGGTGATGCACGCCATGTCCGTTACCTTGAAGACTTGGGGTCAAGTCTGTGAAGAAGCCGAGTTGGATCTTGGCAACACCCCGGCCGATGCGCCAGTCTCCAAGGGTTTGGGTTTGGGCGTTGTAGCGCCGAGCGATTCTGGTCCCGAACCGGGAGGTCCGTGTGGACCTTCCTGCGCGTGCCATCCCCATTGAACCTCAGCCGACTTTTTTGATCCTGATATTGCGGAAGGCGACTTCATCGCCATGGCCGCAAAAGCAGATGTGCCCTGCTTTTTGCCTGAGTCCAGGATGGTCCCGCCCATCGAGCGTTTTGCCCTTCGGTGCAATATCTTCAAGATCAATATCCAGAATGGTCGCGCCGTTCAAAACCACTCGAACTTGACTTTCTTTGATGGTGACTTCTTGACGGTTCCACGATCCGGTGGGCATGAGATGGCCTTGTTCGGCGGGGGCGATGCCATAGCAGGATCCGTGGTACTGCCAGTCTTTTAGATTGGCCCATTTCACGTGCGTGGAATCCAATATTTGGAGTTCCATGCCAAGGTAAGCAGCATCCCCTTTCGGTGGGGTGCGAATACCAAGACCATTGTTGGCTCCCGGCGTGAGTTTGAACTCAAAGCGCAGCACGAAGTCTGAGTATTCCTCGTTGGTGTACAGGTTGCGTCCTTGAGGCGTGACCGTGATCGCGCCCTCACGCACCACGTAGCCGGTGGTGTCACCCATCCAGCCTTTGAGGGTTTGCCCATCAAAGAGCGATTGGAATTCGCTTTCGAACGGCGGGAGGCCCGAGGCCGAAAGCAGCGCAGAGAGAGTGAGCATGGTCATGGGGAAAGACTCCTTAACTGGAACCGTACCCCAGGACGTAAACCCGATCGAGGTTCTCTAGAGGTGATCGTGCTGGTCAGGCAAAATGACGTGTTCCCACCCGTTGTTGGTGCGAAGGACCACCGGAAATCCAGCATCAAGCAACTCCAAGATTCGAGGGGTCAGTTGGGGATCTGCCGAAGAACACTCGTGAATTTGAATGTCTTGGGGGAACCGGGAATGTGGGATTGCCGTCAATGGGACAGCAATTTGAATCGATGTGTGCTGGGGGGTGGGAACGATTCGGTTGCGGATCCAGTCCATCGGGTGCTCCCTTCAAGCTCTACTTGAAGGGAGTATGGA
>CALDQF010000274.1 GCA_937911845.1 uncultured Phycisphaera sp.
CGCCAAGGCGGCGACCCCGTACGCTTGCACGACGCCTTTGGCGCGACTCCGGTTCCTGGTGAAGACGGACAAATGTTCTTTGTGCGTGGTGGGTACTACGACGGGTGGGCCCGCCGTCATTTTCGAAGTGCAGAATGTGCCGATGTGTGGAGTTTGGCTCCCGATGGCACCTTCACCCAACTCACGACGTGGTCGGGGAATGACGGATGGCCAGCCAGCGACGGACAAGGCCATGTGCTGTATTTGTCCGATGCCGCTGACCGGACGGTCAATCTCTGGCGGCAGCCCAAGAGCGGCGGACAGGCCACCCAAATCACATCGTTTACCGAAATGGATATCAACGACTGGTCGCTGGCCGCGAATGGCAAAGTCGCCGTTGCGCACCGCTGGGATCAACTGCATCGAATCGATTTCGATGGGGAATCCACCACCGTCACCCCGTTGACAATCACCGCACCAAGCGACGCCATGGCCAACGCCGTCGAAAGCCTTTCTGGAAAAACCACGCAAGCCGCACTGTCCCCAGATGGCAAAACCGTGGCCCTGATCGCGGGCAACGATTTGTACGTGCGGGACGCCGAAGGGAACCGTCCTGCCCGTTTGGTCTTTGGATCCGAGGGTCGAGAAGAAGATCCGGTGTGGAGCACCGACGGCAACACACTCTGGTTTGTTTCCGACCTCACCGGAACCCGTTCTATTCACGCGGCCAAGGTGAACTTCGAACGCGCGGATCTCCAGCCCGAGGAGACCGCGGGCCCGGATGAATCTCAAGATCAATCCAGCGAAGGTGATTCCGAAGGTGATTCCGCGGCATCTGAAGAGCCAACGGATTCCGAGGACCCCACAAGCAACTGGCACGAAGCGCTGGGGTTCGAAATCTCTGATGTGCTGGTCCGAAACACCGAAGACCGGAACCCTCAGGCGGTCCCCGGAGGGAAAGGCCTGGTGTTCCGGTCCACACGGGGGCAGATGGAGTACCTCGATTTTGAATCGATGGAAACCCGGGTGCTGTTTGACCACTGGGACGGCTGGATCGACTTTGATTTGTCACCCGACGGCGAATGGATCGCTTATGCCCAACACGACTTGGATTTCAACTCCGACATCTTTTTGATGCGACTGGATGGTGCCGATGCACCGATCAACCTAACCCGGCACCCCGACAACGACGAGCACCCCCGCTTCAGCGCCGATGGTCGATTGTTGGTCTTCACCAGCGAAAGAAAAGCTGAGGCGTATGACATCATGGTCGTGGCGTTGGATGCTGAATACGACCGACTGCTCGAAGCTGATCAAAAAGCGTACCACAAGAACGCCAAGAAGGCTGCAGCCGATAAAGACCACCATGAGGCAACGCCCAACGCCTGGACCTGGTCCCTCGAAGACGCTTGGTTGCGTTTGAGAAGACTGACCACACTCGATGGTGACGAAACCAGTCCTTGGATCACCCCCGGTGGCGAGGCCATTCTCTTTCAAGGTTCCGGAAGCCATTCGGGCCTGCACCGTATCGATTGGAAAGGTGAAAATCGCACCAAGGTTGGAAGCGGATCCGTGCAAGGGTTTTCAACCGACGGCAAGAGCCTCTTGAGAGTGGACAATGGCACCGCCGTCATCTCGAAGACCGACGGCAAAGACAGCACCAAACTTGGAGTGACCGCGCGAAAACTCGTGAATCACGCCGTGCGGAACCAGCGAAAAATCTTGGCCATCGGTCGAGACCTTGGTGAAGCCTATTACGACCCGAACATGGGCGGCTGCGACTGGGAAAACCTGGTGCCGCGTTATGCCGACTTGGCTTCAGGGTGCCGAACCAATGAAGCATTCGATTGGGTGGCCAACCGACTGATTGGGGAAGTGAACGGCTCTCACATGCGGGTGCGGTCCCCTTCCGATGTGCCTTCGGGGGCCGGCCGAACTCCGGGACGGTTGGCCATTGACACCGAGCAAACATCAGCCGGGATCGAGCTTTCCGAAATTGTTCCATTTGGTCCCGCGGCCACTGCCACGCCACCCTTGGAACCCGGGGATCAACTTGTCATGGTGAACTTTTCAGCACTTGCGGGCACCACGCTGCGTCATTTGCTTCAGGGCACCATTGGCAATGAAGTCGCCGTGACCGTTGTTCGCGGAGAAGAAGAAATCACTTCACTGCTCACACCAATTTCGTGGCGTGAGGAACGACAATTGCGTTACGAGGCTTGGCGAAGAGCCACGGCCGAATTCGTCGAACAGGCAACCGACGGCCGTGTGGGCTACATCCACATTCAAGGCATGAACCAGCCCTCACTTGAGATTTTTGAACGCGATCTGTACGCCGCCTGCGCAGGCAAGGAGGCATTGCTGTTGGATGTTCGAAACAACGGAGGCGGCTGGACGACAGACCGAGTGCTGGCTTCCATCATGGCCCCGGTGCACGCTTGGACCACACCTCGAGGTGCTGATCCAGCCAAGACTGGTCACTATCCACAGGACAGATTGTTCATCCAGCGAACCACCATGCCCATCAATTTGTTGTGCAATGAAAAGAGTTACTCCAACGCAGAGATCATGAGCCATGCCTTCAAGACTGTGGGGCGTGGAACTTTGGTGGGCATGCCGACCCACGGGTCAGTCATTTCAACCGGTTCATTCTCGTTGGAAGACGGTACGACCGTCCGGATGCCATTCCGAGGTTGGTACGTCGCCGATCAGAATCCACGTGACATGGAATTGAACGGCGCAATCCCGGACCTCATGGTTCCCCAAACCCCCGAAGATGAATCCACGCAGACCGACACTCAACTCAAGGTCGCTCTGGAAGATCTCCTGAAGAGGGTCCGCTGAAGACCATCAGTTCTCCGTAGGGCGAAGTGGGTCCTGTGAAGGTTGCAAAGGTTGGGCGAGACGTCGACCACTGGCCCCGGCTCGTCCTGACGCCTGGGGATCCGAATCATCAACCTGGGTTCGCTTCCGCCTTACGGCTTCGATGGAACGCTCAATGGAGTCAAGGAAGGGTCGGATTCGATCGGCATTGTCTTTTTTGGGCTTCATGGATGTGCTCCTCGAAAGAGACCATGACCCAACACCAAGTCTGAGCAATCGTGCGCGTCCCAAAATCCGTTTCTTGAGTGGAGTGACTCCTACAGGCCGTACATTCGGATGGTCCGAGAAAGCCTTCTGCCCACCCACAACCCCGATTTTAGGTCGCAAGGCGGATTTCCCTCAACTGAAGGGGCAATTCCGACCAAAATTGGCTTTCCTGAACCCTCAAATGCGTTAGTTTGGAATCTCTTAGCGGCTCATGGTCGGCCGTATGAATCCAAATATTCTCATGAGGAGAACTTCTATGAATGATCTGCGGATCACCAACAACGCCCTCGGCTTCGCTGCTGTTGCAGGACTGGCATCAGTCTGCCTGCAAGGTGCTGCGTACGGCGAAGGGTCTGAATTCCCCGACGGCTCCGTCATCATCACCAGCTTGCCCTACACGGACACCGGTGACACTTCTGACAACTCGGACGAGTTCGATGCCGTTTGCCCCTACTCCGGCTCAACCTCAGCCGACGTCTTCTATCAAATGAGCGGCGATCTCGGTGAGATCACCATCACCTTGTGTGACAGCCTCTACGACTGCAAGACCTACATCCTCGACTCCGCATTCAACGTCTTTGCCTGCAACGACGATGCTTGCGGTGACGACGGCTTTAAGTCGCAACTTAATGCTTCCCTCGTGGCCGGCGCGACCTACTACCTCGCCGTCGACGGGTACACCGGCGCCAGCGGTGCTTACACCCTGAGCGTGGATGGCTTCGTGCCACCAGAGCCATGTGACCCATTCGAATGTCCCCCAGGCAGCACCAATAACGACGAGACTTGTGACGACACTGGCGCCAACGACTCCAACGGTGGTTGCAACGGTAGTGTTCCATACGTCCCAATCGCCGAAGGCGAAGTGGTTTGTGGCACCGTCTGGGCCACTGGTGGTACCCGTGACACCGACTGGTACGGATACACCCACGCTGGCGGCATTTTGGACTGGACCGTTGAGTGCAATGCTCCATGTGTTGCCTTCATCATCACTCCAGAAGCTCAGTGTGCGAGCGCTGCAGTTCTGTTCGCTGGCGACTCCGCTGGTGCAACCTGTGGCTCGGCCGTCGCCTCTGGCGACTTGGCTGCCGAAACCTACGGCATGTTCGTGTCTGTCGGCGGTGCCGGTGGTGCTGGTATCTTTGAAGGCTATGCCTGTGATAGCGGCTTCAACGACTACTCCGCCTTTGCTGGTGCAGGCACCCCACCCCCGCCACCATGTCTGACCGACCTTGATGGCAACGGTGCGACCGACTTCCAAGATCTCGTTCAGATCTTGTCCAACTACGGTCCTTGCCCCGAGTGATCCAATTCGTCGCCTTGGCGACGCATCTAAAATCACCTCAATCCCCTGCCGAAAGGCAGGGGATTTTTTTACGGGGCATCCAGATTCGTGAAGGCATCACGCAATCGCTGGAGCATTTCTGGAGAGGGCACTTGACCCCTACGAGCCATCACCGTCTGCAGCGAATTCACGAATTTGTCGAATCGCCAGGTCCGGCGCCCTGAAGGCGTCCACCAAGCGAAAGACGGCACCGCCCCTGTGATGGTGGACTCCTCGGCCAGCATTGCGCCGGTCCCGATCACTGTCCCGGTTGAGATTTTGGTGCCAATAGCAGTGCGGACAAAATCACCGACAAATGCCCCAACGAAAAGCCGGTTCGTGGGTCGGCGAGACCCCCCTGGCGTCATGCACACCGCTACTTCCTCGTACGAATTCAACAAATTGCTGATCGTGGTGCCCGCACCAAGATTGGACCATGCCCCCAAGACGCTGTCTCCCACATGACCTTCATGGGCCCGATTGCACCAACCTTGCAAAATCGAATTGTTGGTTTCCCCGGCAACACGACACGTGGGGCCGATGTCGGAACCGCGAACGACGGCCTGCTCGCGAATGATGCTGTCTGGGCCAACATGCACTGGCCCAACCAAGACCGCCCCGGGGCGTACACGCGCATTGGCTTCGATCCAAATTCCACCGCCTTCCGCGTCCAACACCACACCGGGATCAACTTTCGCACCTGCTTCAAGACGGACTGGTGCGTCGCCGAGCACATGGACACCAGAGGGTACCGTGGTGGAGGTCATATTCTCCATGCGACGCCCCAAAGCATGATGGAGCAGATCAAGAAGATTCCAAGGGGCATCCAAAGTCCGTGCCGTGACCACCTTGGGAGCTGTGGCATTCTGAACCCGGGCCACATCTCCATTGCCCCACGCTTGAAGAATCTCCTCATCAGCATGAACCGCCAACAACACACCATCTTCAGAAATCAAATGCTCACCAAATCCCGGCAGCAAAGCCGGATCTGGTTCCATCCAACGGGCTGAGACCATCACACCAACGGGAGAAATTGAGCCTGAAGGCTCAAGGACATCCTCTTGGCCAGACACCGCCACCCCTTGGGTGGGACGATTCAGACAATGTTGAATCCACGACAAAATAGAGCCGCCGGCCCCATGACTCGCCCACAACGGGCGATGCGCCGTCAAGCTGCCCATTTGGTGCGAGCCGTCGTCAATCACGGAAATCGTTGGTGACGAAGCCATGGTCTCTCATCGGTCCACGATGACCCCCCCCCACAGTCGATGCCAGAGAGTTTTTGCCAAAGAATTCAGAGGGGACCAATTCGGCGCGAAGGCCCGGTAGGCACCCCGGCAAGACGGGCGAACGGCGACATCAGGGGCGTCAATGCCGCGGCCAGCAGCCCGGTCCAGAGACCTTCAGTGCCAACCGCCCACAACAAACCCGTGGCCTCGGTTCTGGTCCAGTCCAATCCAGAACCGGGTTCGTAGAAATCATGCATCAACCGAATGGTGGTGGAGATGGTGCCCGCAATGCCAACCCACAAAAATGCCACCAATCCGACCACCACCGGATGTTTCCGAACCAGCGTCCCTCTCAAGCCAACCAAGAGCGTCGCCGCGACCACCCCCCCACACAACCACGGCCCCAAGAGAGGACCAAGACGTCCCACCCCTTGAGGTACCAATTCCTGAAGGTCGATCAGCAATCCCGTGACCGCAGCTGAGGCCAGTACCGCCCCTCGAGGGCTGTACAGCATCATGGCGACCAGAGGCAAGACCACCAATCGGGGTTGCACTGGGCCCCAAGAGAAGTTCATGGTCAAAACGGGGGCAAACAAGGCTTGCACCATGGCGCCAAGAACCAACGCGGCCACCAAACCCATACGGTTCATGACCCTTCTCCAAACTTCAGCGGAACCAGAAGTTCAGCACGAACCTTCTGGAGGTCCTCCGGTTTGACGCGAATCTCCCGCAGACGCACCCCATCTCCGGGCGCTGGCGACGACGAGAAAAGCCTCCCTAACGCCAGCCCCACGGCGACATCCGGGATGCCTGGAGCAGGAAGCAAACGAACCTGCTCCCCAGCGTACGGGGCAAGATCAATTTCAAGATACCCCACCAACTCACCATCCCGCGGAGTCAGTTTGACCGTCCGGTCTTGTCCAGATTCGAGCCGAACCACGCCCAAGAGTTTGGGGGCGTTGGGGGCCGTGATCGGCAAGAGGTTGACCACAGTCGCTTCCTTACCGATGCCCACCAAAGAAACCCAGCCCACAAGATTTCCATTCATGACGGCGGCACTTTGATGCAATTGCTTTTGCGTGCACCGCCGTTCCAATTGCACTTGGACAAAGCCTTCGCTTCGCCCAAGTACATCAGCCCGAACACGACGTGCCTCACCCGAAAGCTCGAGGCCGGTCTCTCCAGATCGTCGCATTCGATCTCGAAGCGCGTCTAAAGTGATTTGCAAACGCCGGGATTGTGCCAAGGCAATATCACGATCGCGTCGAGCTTCCAGTAATGCTTGCTGGTATTGCTTATTGTCCTCTTGCTCTGAAGCAACAGCGTCCTCATTGCGAAGGGCATCCGCCAGCTGCACTCCCGCCCACTGAAATGGAACCAATGGGAGATGAACCACCCGAGCCAGCTCGCCTGTCAATTCAAATCGAAAACCAGCAGGGGCCAGTGCAAGAGACAACACGACCAACAAACCAAGCCAGGGTGGGCGTCCCATTTCCGTTGGAGAGGACACAGCAAGGCTCCGATTTAAGCTCCGCCCGATCCATCCATGGAATCCTTGAACTCTTCCAAGTTCTCAAGGTATTCCGCAGTGCCCCGAGCAACGCAGGTCGATGGGTCCTCGGCCAAAGTAACTTTGAGACCAGTCGCCTCTTCGAGGACGGTATTCAGACCTCGAAGCAGACCGCCGCCACCCGCCAAAACCATGCCGGATTCAATCAAATCGGCGGCCAACTCTGGTTCGCAACGCTCCAATGTTCGCTTGACGGCAACGGTGATTTGATGGACTGGCTCTTCGAGGGCCTGACAAATTTCTTCGGCCGTCACCGAAACTGCACGTGGCATACCGGAAACATTGTCACGACCACGAACTTCAATGGTGGGCGACGCAAGTGAACCAATGGCTGCGGTGGTTGCGGTACCGATCTCCAATTTGATGCGTTCGGCCGATTGCTCGCCGATGGTCAAGTTGTAGGTGTTCCGCATGTGTGACATGATTGCTTCATCCATGTCATCTCCAGCCACTCGGACCGAATCACTGGTGGCAATATCACCCAAGGAAATGATGGCGATCTCTGTGGTGCCACCACCAATATCAACCACCATGGAACCTCGAGCTTCTTCAACCGGAAGTCCAGCAC